>RQOI01000186.1 GCA_003854995.1 Candidatus Zhuqueibacterota bacterium | reverse complement strand
CTCATGCGAGCTGTCGGCTTTCAAACTCGATCATTGCAGAAAATTGTGTTGAGTGAACATGTCGTTTTACTCTACGCAGGCATCGCCATCGGCGCGCTGTCCTCTTTACTCGCTGTTTTGCCATCGCTGTTGACGCCGGGAATGGCTCTTCCTTATGGGACTGTTCTTTTCACTCTCGTCGCCATCCTTGGCAGTGGCCTGCTGTGGATAGGGTTTGCCACAAAATTGGCGCTGCGGGGAGAACTGCTGCCCGCGTTGAGAAATGAATGAGCTCAGGAGGTTTTATGGATTTTTGCGAATTGGCCTATCGTCGCTATTCTGTTCGTGCCTATAAATCCGATCCCATCGAAGATGAAAAACTGCATCACATCCTTGCCGCGGCGCGGCTCGCGCCGACCGCTGCGAATCGTCAGCCGTTTCGATTGTATGTGATCGAGACAGCCAGGCATGCGGAAACGTTGAAAAGGCTCTATCATCGCGACTGGTTTGTCCAGGCGCCGCTGGTATGCGGCATCGCGGCTGTGCTGCCTGAAGGATGGACGCGACGATTTGATGGTGTGAACTATGCTGTTGTGGACGCGGCCATTGCTTTTGATCATCTCATCCTGCAGGCAGCTGACCTCGGCATTGGCGCCTGCTGGATCGCCGCTTTTGATCCTGCGGTGGCGCGCGAATTGCTCGCACTGCCGGACGGCTGGCAACCGGTCGCTTTCACCCCGATCGGCTATCCAACGGACGAATGGCGGGAAAAGATCCGGCGGCCCGCTGATGAACTGGTGACATATCTTTGAAAGAAGAAAACAATCTCCTCTGCTGCGCTCCAGGCTTTTTTTGCCTCTTGTGCGGACGTTGATTTGAAAAATGGTGCAATATATCTGTTGCTTTTCTGCCAGTCATTCATTAAGCTTAATAGATCAGAAAGTTATCCTTGGCGGTGACAAAATGAATCAGATGACAAGTTTGCTCGTTCTTTTACCCTTCATAACAGCTGCTTTTCCTCAGGATCTCAAAAGTCAGCTTTCATTGAACGCGGGCTTTTCGATTCCATTGGGCGATTTTGCGAGGCAAAACGACAGTGAAACTGCCGGATTCGCTCAATTCGGCTTTGGCGCAGGCGCTGAGTATGATCTGCTCATTGGCGACAGCGGCGTCGCCTGGTCAACCAGCTTTCACTATATCACCAATGACTATCAAACCGAGCAGCCTTTCAAATGGATTGACGATTTTCAGCTGGAGGATACGGGCGCCTATTCCAATTTTGCGTTCCTCACCGGATTGAAATATCAGAGAGATATCGGCGACAATTTTGCCCTCTTTGGCCTCGGGCAGCTCGGCATCAACCTCGCGCACGGTCCGTTTTTCGGCGGCTATATTGTCGAAGAAAATGATCTTCATCTTGTCGAGGTGGAGATGGGAGATGCTTCTGCGTCAAGCTTTGGCTGCGGCGTCGGTTTTATCGCCAACCGGACGACGACTGTATCGTTCCGCTATTTCTCCCTCGGCTCGCCGCTCTTTTCCAGTACGGCACACTATACTGTCGGCGATGAGAGACGTGCTGTCGATATTGAATGGAAACAACCCATCTCCATGTTTTTATTAACTGTTGGCTATACCATTCACTTTAATGATTAACTCTAAATTTCGAGGTATGTCATGAAAAAGATCCTTTTTCTCTCTTGTGCACTTTTGCTTTTCATCGCGCAGGTGTGGTCGGATGATGAAGAAAAAAAGACTGAGGTGCGGGAGATCAAACCGTACTCGTACTGCTGCGTCGAAATGACGGGCAGTTATGAGAAGCACAGCGAGGCCTTTCAGATGCTGTACGAACAAGCGGGCGCACAGGGACTGGGCATGGATTTCGCGCCCTTTGGCGTTTACTATAGTGATCCTTCACAAGTAGCTGAAGCTGAGCTAAAGTGGGAGATTGGTTTCGAACTGGCCGAAAAAGCCGAGGTGAAAGCACCGCTTGTTCTGAAAGAATGGCCGCATGAACTCATGGCCGTGGCACTTTATGAAGGCCCATTTTCCGGCGAGGCATTTGGGCTTGCGCATCAGAAACTGTCCGAGTGGATCGTGCAGAATGGCTATAGCGTCGTCGGCCCTTCCATGGAAAAATATCTGAGCATGCCAGCCCAGAACAATGACGGAGAGTGGGTGGGCACGATCGAGATCATGCTGCCGGTGCAAAAAAAGTAGCTTTGCCAGCCGTTCTACCGCAGCAGCTGCATTTTTTTTGTCAGCGTGCCATCTTCGGTCTTGAGACGATAGATGTAGACGCCGGAGGGGCATCTCTGGCCATCATCGGTCGCGCCGCTCCAGGTGTAGGACTGCCAGCCGACGTCTTGGCGACCGTGCGACGAGAAAATCGTGCGGCCTCTAATGTCATAGATAGTGAGCTCGATCTCGCTCGGCTTTTCGATATAATATTCAATCGTGGTTGCGGGATTGAAAGGATTGGGAAAGTTTTGCCGCAATCGGTGTGAGGCAGGAGGGTTTTTCGGCGAGCGAATCGATGTCCATTGCCTGTCGATGACACGGACAGCATCTATTTCAATCGGTATCGTATTGCCTCCGAGCACAAATTTGAACATCAGGTTGTCATCGTCTGCAGCTGCCGTGAAGCTGAAGGGTCCGTAGATGTCGGGTTCATCGATTGTGAATGTCGCGCTGTGCACTTGAGAATAATCATCATAATTCTTTGAAATATCCACGTAAATTAATTTGGGCTCATCGGCTTGCGCGGCAAAGGTCACGTCGTAGGTATGGCCGGCTTTGATTTTAAAAGGCTGCATGAGCTGCACAGCCCAGAATTCATCACCCTGAGCGGTGATTTCTACAATGACACCCGACGAGTCGTCAGTCAACCACAAATCCGGCACAATTGTGACCGTCGATAGTGCATTGACGTAGTTGTCGAGTCGCCAGGGCAGGAGTGCACAATTAAATTCTCCATTGATGATCATATCTCCGGCTTGAACAGCGCCGACAAAGATGAAATAAGAGTCGGTCCGGAATTCGGCGCCATCTGTATCCGTCACAGTCGCGAATATCTCATAAATGCCGTCGGCCACGGCTTGCCATGTGGCCTCATACGGCGCTTGCGTCACGCCTTTCACCCGCGCGCCGTTCGCATAAAAATCCACTCTTTTCACCGTGCCGGAATGGATCACCACATCAGCCGCAAACGGGATATCGCCGCAGCTCACAAAGCGCGCATTTTTGCCCGGACTTTTTAACGTGATCTCCATATTTTGTGCAAATCCCGACGAGACGAACGAGAGTATAACAAATAGAATAGCAAAGCAGGCTGATGTTCTCATGGATGATTCATCCTTCTCATTAAAGTAAAGTTGCCTTGAGAAATTTAACAAAATGCGGCAAAATTACAACAGAAACATTCTTGGCAAAAATAGACTGACAGCCACCAGATTTATTATAATTGTGCTTTTTTATGTGGAAAAAATTTCTATTTTTTAGCTGATATGCCATTCACCCAGGTGAGAAAGGAAGGTAAAAGATGAAATCCATAAACCGCAGACAGTTTTTGAAAACCACCGCTGGTTTTGCCGGCGCTCTTGCTCTGACGTCGTGCGCTTCGCCCCTAAAAAAGACAGCAGCCGACCAGGTGCTGCTCGGCGCCACGGGATTGAAAATCAGCCGACTCGGCATCGGCTGCGGCACGCATGGTGGCCGCGTGCAACGGGATCTTGGAACGGACGGCTTCAATAGCCTCATTCACTACGCCTTCGACCACGGCATCACCTATCTCGATACTGCGGATTCCTATCGGACGCATCCGTTCATTCGCGATGCGATCAAAGGTCTGCCGCGCGAAAAGTTGTTCATCCTGTCAAAAATTGGCGGTCGTCCGGAAAATCCGCTGCAGGAGCTCGACCGATTCCGGCAAGAGCTGGGCACCGATTACATCGATTGCCTGCTCCTGCACTGCAAAATAGAAGCGAACTGGGACGAGACGCACGAGCGTGTGATGGACGCGCTGGAGGACGCCAAGGCGAAAGGCATCATTCGCGCCCACGGCGTCTCCTGCCATTCACTGCCGGCAACGACCAAAGCCGCGCAGCTGGATTGGGTGGACGTCAATCTCGTGCGCGTCAATCCACAAGGGAACAAGATCGATACGGCCGATGAGCGGGTGTTCGATCAAAGCACGCCCGACCATCTTCCTCCGGTCCTCGAACAGCTCGCGGTGATGCGCGAAAACGGGCATGGCATCATCGGCATGAAAATCATTGGCGAGGGTGATTTCACCGATCTGGACGATCGGATAAAATCGATGAACTTTGCCATGAAACCGGGCCTCGTGGATGCGGTGACCATAGGCGTTAAATCAAAAGCTGAAATTGATGAGGCGATCGCAAACATGAACAATGCACTGGCTCTCCAGTCGTGAAGGATGACTATGAAAATTCCGAAAATATTAGCCCTTCTTTTTTTAATTGCGTGCGGCTCTTCCGATCTGGCGGAAAAAACGGCCGATGGCGTGATCCTGCCGCTGGCGAGAAAAGATGACAAGACGCCGAGACGGATGAAAATAGAGGTCGTCGCGGAGAACATCTTTCATATTACGGCGGCAGCCGATTCATTTTCGCTCCGCCCGAGCCTGATTGTGGAAAACGACGACTGGCCACAAGTGCCGTTCACCCTGTCAGAAGCTGGGGATGTGGTGACGCTGTCCACCGCTAGCCTGACCGCCAAAATATCAGCACAGACGGGTGAGATCGGCTTTTATGATGCAACTGGCAGCGCACT
>RQOI01000185.1 GCA_003854995.1 Candidatus Zhuqueibacterota bacterium | reverse complement strand
TTTCGAACAGTGCCGTAATCAAGACATCAGCATGGGGTATTACGGAAACTGGAGATTCTTTCGCATCGATTCCACGCCAGCCGATGAAGCGGTAGCCCGCATTGGGCAGGGCCATGACTTTAATGGGAACATCCAGATAATAGACGCCGCTCCAGTCATCTTTTGCAAAAAGTGAGTTGATCTGAATCTGGCCGGCGCCAGGTGGTTGAATCTGCAGGTGAACCTCGGCAAGGCCGCTGAGATCGAATTCATGGATGACGTGCTCTTGCAGATAATCACGACGGTTGATTAAGAAATTTTCGACATAGCCGATATTCCGGCGCCACTGCGCTGTGCTGCCACCCCAGCGGGAGAGATGTGTGGAGATTTCCGGCTCTATGAGCGCGACCAGTTTGGCCAATTTTGCCAGGGTGACATCCTCGCTGAAAAAGGAATTCATCTGATCCGCCAGCTTGTTGATGAAGAGGTGGGTGAAATTTTCGTTCTCCAGCAGCTTGCGAAAGAGAAAAGTCGATTCCGGCGGATTGGGCCAGTCCGGGCCGTCCTTCTCGCGATAGTAGGCGATGGTGTTGTCCAAATAGGCATCCGGCGCAAAGTGAAAATTGGGCACGAATAGACGCATGCCGAATGAATGATCGGTGTCATAGAGCATCCAGCGATAGCGCGATCCCGGATCGTGCGAGCGCCAGAATTTACAGTTGTGGCCTGGACCGTCATGGTTGGCGAAAAAGATCTGCATCGCCATATAGGTGAGATAGTTGTCGACGTCCATCTGCGTATTGACATAGTCGGCGTTGGCATCGTACTGCAAATCATGGCTGAGGAGATAATCGATGAGCGAGTTAAAGTGGTCGGCGCTGCCTTCGACGACGAGCGGATAGAGGGTGTGATAATCATCCAGGATATCCACCTCGTCAGGATCGATGCCATGATGGCTGGCGAGATAATCTTCATTCAGCTTTTCGCGAATCTCATAGATACCCCAATAATCGCCGTTCAGAAAAAGGTGGCAGGGACGATACCTCTGATAATCGATATCGGCGCCGCTGTCATCTAACAATATCGCGGTCAAGCCGTCGCGAAACTGCACGCCGCCCTCATTGTGGGTGTTATCGCTGCCGCCATTGCGCAGCAGAAAGGAACGAAAACTGGTCAACGGTGAGCCGGGAAAGAGCGCATAGTCCAATTTGTCCGCGCCATACTGACTGCGCATGAAAACGGCGAACGATTTTTGTGGCAGCGTGCGCGTTGTCTTGCCGAACATCTTGATGCCCGCATTTTCGCTGAATCCGCGGCCATCCGGCTCATACAGCTCAATGTGCACCGGCCTCTCCCAGTCCTCCCAGTAATTCGCCGGCGGCCCGATGGGATTGCTGGGATAACCGCCCATAGCCGCCCCATTGCCGACGACGTAAATGCCGATGTCGTCATCAAAAAGGTTGTCCGGATGCGTCGATAGGGACACCAGGGGGATGCCGCTCTTTTCATTGATAAAGTAGGTGTGCGTGACGACAAAACCGGGCAGTTTGCCGCTCTCGAAACAACGCGCTTTCAGGACGATCGTTCGATTGATAGTGATGGGAGAATTGTAAGGGGTCGAATACATATTCGGATCTGCGCCGTCCGTCGAGTATCTGATCAGGCTGCCGGCGGGCGAAGAGAGGGTGACCGATAGGGAGTGGCTGTGCAGGCCGCCAGGCGGTGAGAGCTGTAGGTCCGGCGCATAGCCGCTCGCCGCCTCTGTATCATTGGCCCTCCGCGGCGTTGGTCTGCTGAAAAAAGCCCATTGCTCAGGGTCAGCTGGCGTGCGTCCGTATGAGATGTCCACCGCAAGAGGAGGGAGGACGAGGTCATCGAGAATTCTGCCCGATGCGTCGCAGAAAATGAGACGTTCGCCCCTGGAAGTGATTTTAAAGTTGGTGTGCAAAGAGCTCGCAGTGCTGCGATTCTTGTCGGATGCGAATACGATGAGAAAACCATTTGCGGCGAGCGATATGTTTGGAAAAGTCCATTTGCGCGGCTCGACCACATCATCGGACAGGGAATAATTGCCCAAGTTGACGGCGGAAGAGGTTGGATTATGTATTTCGATCCAGTCGGGATAATCATCATCCTCATCCGTCATTGTGGAGGCATTCAATGACATCACCTCATTGATGAGCGGCGTTTGAGCGCGGCCGGCGACGGCCAGAAATAGTGCTATGAGAAAAATTTTCATCTGCAAAACTCATATTTTAACATCAATCCACACCAGACGATGATCGGACGCTTTCTCCGCCAATGCATAGCCCTCCGGATCATCCTCTTCGAACGGCCAGAACACGCCGCCGTCAATGACCTCGAGGTCGATGCTTGGCAGGACATAATCGATGCGCGTCTTGCGATTGCCGCTGAATTGTGCGGTTTCCGTCTTTTTCAGCAATGGGAGGCTATCGGACGCATTTCTCCGAATGGTGAAATTTACACTGTCATAGATTTTCGGATGCTGCAGCAGTTGACTGATGGCGGTTCTGTCGTCGTAGCTGGCCGGCGCATCGGGAGCGGCATTCAAATCGCCCGCAATGATGAAAGGCTCGTCTTTCGCAAAGCCATCCTTTCTCCCGGCATCGTCGTACAAAGCCACGTCGCCATCGAGGTAATGCACCCAGAATTTGATCTCGTCGAAATTGCGGCGACCATTGCGATCTTCAGCCCCATCAAAGACGGGCGGCGTCGGATGGCAGAGCAAAAGATGCACGGTCTTGCCCTTGATCAGAATCGGCACGTCCCAATGCGATTTGCTCGACAGGCGGAAAATGGCGACCTCATCGTCGGAATAAAAATCGCACGGCATGTGATGGCCGGGCAAATCCTTCCATAAAAAGAGCTGAAAAGTGCGCACATCCTCGGTGATGATGGGATGTTTCGACAACAGTGCCATGGAGTATTGGCCCGGGTACTCACCATAGCCGAAACAATCCTCGCCAAAAAGACGTGTGCGGACCTGCGTCGAATCGGCGACGACGCCATCATTGTTGAAATCCGCATGGGCGAGGATGCCGGTGTTGCAGGGCGCCGCAAAGACGAACGGATAGTCAATCGCGGCATCTCCCTGCCGCAAATAGCCATCGCGAAAGAGACGCGCATTCTTTGCCAGATCCGGATAGCGATAGTCGTGGTCTATCTCATTGATGACCAGGATATCGGGCCGCACCTTCTGGATGATCGTGGCCGCGGCGGTCAGCTGTTCATTTTGACCGCGGCCGGACGCATCGAGGGACGATAATTTCTCCGTCGATAATTCCCAGATGTTAAAAGTTGCGACGCGCATGCTTTCCGTCACTTTCTTACAATTCACTTGTAGAATAGTTGATCCCATGATGATGCCAAAGAGTATTTTTTTCACGCCCGCACCTTTTGATGAAATGGATGATAAAATATGAAAATTTTTCTTACATTAGTAAAATATTTCATACCTGGTCATTATTTTGATGTGATCACCCTGTAAAGCTCTCTTTTTCAAGAGGGAAATAGTGAAGAATCCGCGAATGCATGGCACACATGTTGTCTCTTATTTTCAAGTATTGTCTTGCCCACCAGCTATGGAGGATAGAGCATGCGTCACTTTATATTACTTTTTGTATTGCTCCTGCCGGCTGCACTCACGGCACAGTCCGGTTTCAGCGCCGATGCTTACGAACAATTTCTGCAAAGCAATGTCAATTTGACCGCGCAGCAGATCCTGCAGCGGCACGAACCGGCCCAGACTTATTATAATAATCGCAAAGATGAATTGCAAGTCGCCGATTATGCCTATCTCGATTCTGTGCAGATGAAATATGGGCTCACGCTGGACGAATTGGCCAAGCTGCGGACAAACCACTTCCTCGTCAGCGAACGGCTCTCTTTCGATTGCTTCGGCCGCGCCCTGCACGATATCTATCAAAAAGATCTGCCCGTCATGGTGACCAGCGATGCCATTTTGTATGCGCTGCATTTTTCCTATGATCGAATTCT
>RQOI01000184.1 GCA_003854995.1 Candidatus Zhuqueibacterota bacterium | reverse complement strand
GGCTCCATCGGCTGGATCATCATCGGACTGGTGCTGTCCGGCTGGCGCGTGCTGAGCAATCGGGCTGACGCCGCAGTTCTGAACGGCGATATGCTGCTGCTGGCCGGCATCGTCTCGCTGCTGATGGGCGTCTATGCGCTGACACTGCCGCATACGCCGCCCAACAAAGAGAAGAAGAATCCGCTTGCCTTTCTTGAAGCGATCAAGATGATGAAGAACAAGAGCTTTGCGATTTTCATCATCATTAATTTCATCGTCTCGACCGAGTTGATGTTCTATTATGTCCTCACCGGCCCATTCCTGGTATCGGAAAAGATTGGCGTTTCATCCGATCTGCTGGCCGGCGTCATGGTGATCGCGCAGCTCGCTGAAATCCTGGTCATGGCCCTGCTGCTGCCCTACTTTATGCCCAAATACGGCATCCGCAAGACCCTGGTCGTCGGCATCCTGGCCTGGCCATTGCGCTACATCATTTTTGCCATCGGCGCGCCGAGCTGGCTGGTCATCGCTTCCTTGGCCCTGCATGGCTTTTGTTATGTGTTCTTTTTCACCGCCTCGCAAATCTATGTGGATACGGTGGCGCCAAAGGATATCCGGGCGTCGGCCCAGAGCCTCATCATCCTGGTGACGATCGGCCTGGGCATGTACCTCGGCAGCTTTTTCGCCGGCTGGATACAGAACCTGTTTTCCGTCAGGGGAGCAGGAGGCAACATCGTCAGCACCAACTGGGTTGGCGTCTTTATGGTGCCGTTCTGTCTGACCGTCCTGGCCGCCATAGCCTTTCTGCTCTCATTCAAGGAAAAGCTGCAGTTTGAAAACGCGGAGAGATAGAGCTGCAAATCTTGCGCTGCCGTTCGCAGACGCCGGGATGGTGAGTCCGCTCGCTACAGCGGCGATACAATTGACTCATCATAAAACATTAAAGTGGCGTCAGCCAGGCCGAAACGAGGTCGCAGTCATCTTTCTTTGATGATTGCTGCGAGAGAAATGGGATCGTACTTGAGGGGATATTGACATAACCTGCAAGCCTCTGGTTGTCAGGTAAAAGGCCGCTTTTTTAGCCAGCGGCCTTTTACGTTTTAACATGATTATAATCAATAAATTGTCTCCATAAAAAAACCAACCCTGTTGGCACTGTTCGCGGGATAAATGTCGCCGTTGAATTCAGATTACGCGCCGCCAAGTCCTCTATGGTATGGCTTTTGCAGAAGGGCGATTACTATTTGGAGTAGTTGTGAACGTTTTTCATCAATATGCGGTCTCCGAGAGTGGGATCCCGCATGAAAAGGGCACCTTCGACTACTGATCTGGACACGACTGAGCCATTCATCAAAGGTAGCAGAAGCAATATGGAACAAAAAATAGTGAACAGTGAGCGGGAATGGGGATTCCAGGACTATTTGTCTCTGGCAATCAGGAGAAAGTGGATTATTTTTTGCGTCTTTGTCGTCGTTTTTGCTCCGGCGCTGGCTTACTATATCACGCGGCCGCCGGTGTATCAAGCTTCCTCATCATTCATCATAGAGGGGACTGAAAGTAGTCCTTTGGGCATGTCGGATTACTTTTTCGAGAGCGACTTGCGTCCGTTTGGTTTTTACATGATTTTGCTCAACAGCAACCAGTATCGCTCCCGTCTGGAAGAGATAGCGCTCAGCGACAGTGTGCTGCAATCGTTACCTGAATTTTCAGAGCAACTGGGTTCTGTCCTTGGCAGTATTCAATTGGCTGAAACGGATTATGATAGACTCTGCGCATTGAACTTGCGGGCCAACCATCCTGTCATGGTCTATCGGGTTGCTGAAATAGCGATACATGAGTTCAAGCGACGCTGTCAGGAAATCGAACTGGAAGAATCTCACAATATCGTCAATTATGTGAACAAGCAGATCGAGCAAGCCCGCAGCAGCCTCGCGCAGGCTGAGAGGGAGTTGCAGGAATTCAAAAGAGAAACTCGCATGACCGATCTGGAACAGGCGGATGGTGGCATTCTGGCGAGATTGGCGGACATCGAATCGCAGTTGGAGGAGGTGCAAACCAAGCGGCAGCTGGCAGAGGCCAATCTGAGTTCGTACCGAGCGCGCATAGGCGAATTTCGAGCATCCATGTCACTGCCCGCTCTGAATTCGGATGGCGAGCCTCTTGAGGTCAAAAGGTTGCGGTCCGATGTTGCAGAACTGGAAGCGAAAAGGGAACAATACGAGAATTCATCGTCGCCTTCCAGGATGTTGCTCGCGCGGGTGGAAGAGCAGATTCGCGTCAAGAAGGAGGCGTTGCGGAACGCCATTCTCGCTTCGACCTCCAGCTTGCCGACGGAAAAAGTGCTGGATGAGGAGGATAGCAAGAAAGACGTTTTCAACGAAAAGATCGTCATGGAAGAACTTGACCTCTACTCGCTGAAAAACAGGGAAGAGTATCTGCAAAGTCTGATTGAGAAATATCGGCAGGACCATCCAAATCTTCTCGAACATACGATCAAACTGGCAGAGTTGCAGCGTACGAAACAGGTGACTGAGAGTTTGTACAGCTTTCTGGTGGAGAAGGAAGAGGAAGCGAAAATCAGCGCTGCCACCGGCACAGGCGGCATCCGGATCGTTGATGAACCCAGCATCCCGCAGCATCCTATTTCAAATAATTTGAGAAGAAATCTCGCCATCTCCGCCTTGTTGGCGCTCGGACTCGGCTTTGGCCTGGCGTTCGCGATTGATTATTTTGATAACTCTATCTATACGACGGACGATCTGAAGCAGCTGGGCGATCTGACGCTGTTGGGCACGATTCCATATATGAAAAAGAGAGAGGCGCGCTCTGTCTCGGCGCATAAGCTGCACAATGATGGCGACATGAATGGCAGAAATTTACTCTCTATTGAAGACCGCATGAACGGTTATAAGGATAAGGTCATCTCTTTCATTCAGGCGAAAGAGCCGGTTGTCGATGCCTATCGACACATCCGAACAAATCTGCAATTTTCCAGCGTCGATACCTCTCTGAAGCGTGTTCTCGTGACCAGCTCAATACCTGGAGAAGGGAAAACGTTGACAGTCGCCAATCTCGGCATCTCCTTCGCCGAGCTGGGCAAACGGATACTGATCGTCGATTGCGATTTGCGGCGTTCGCACCAGCACATTCTTTTCAGTATTCGTAAATCGCCTGGACTGTCGGATTATCTCGCTCGAGATATATCCATCGAAAAAGCTATTTATCTGACGAACGTGCCCAATCTCTATGTGATTCCCTCCGGAACTACACCGCCCAATCCGGCGGAAATGCTGGCCAGTCGTAAAATGGACGAATTGACGACGAAACTGGAGCAGAACTTTGACTTTGTCATTTACGATTCGCCACCTATCATCGCCGTCACTGATCCTGTTTTGCTGTCTAAACGGATCGGCAATGTCCTCATCGTCGTGCGGTTCGGCAAGACAAATCGCCATCTGGTGGGTGATGCGTTGAAGCGTCTGAATACAGTGAATTCGCAACTCGTGGGATTGGTTCTCAATGGCATGCAAAAAACGAAAGGCTACGGCTATTACAAATATGATTACGCCTACTATCAAAGCGCCTACTATGGCGAAGGCGACAAGTCAAAGAAAAAATTGTCGCTGGTGAATTAAAAAAAAGCGAGGATGAAGGATCCTCGCTTTTTTAACGCGGTTGCGGATGCTTTTTTCGTCTGGTCTCAAATTCCTGCATCATTTCGTCATATCGAGTCATCTGTTTTTCATCGAGGATTTTGCGAAACTCTTGGTCGAATTTCAGGCGAATTTGTTCGAAATTCTCGAATCGTTTTCTATTCAGTTTTCTGTGCTCCTCTTTGATTTTATCGAGCATGCTTCTCAGACTGTCCTGCTGTGCAGTGGTCAATGACAGCTCTTGTGTGAGCTTGGCGAACAGAAAATCATTTGGATCACCTTTCCTGCGGTCCGCCTGCTTTTTATCAAAGACCAGATCCTCCAGCACAACTCCGACGGCGATTCCGGCGATGAAGACCGTGATGAAGCTCAGGATGGCAATTTTTTTCGAAGGCGTCATGTTCTATTCTCCTGTCGCATTTGCTTCTTGCGCCTGAAAGACGATTGCCAATGCCTGGTCATCCGTCACCGGGACCATCTCGTTTGATTCTGCATAGAGCATTGCGAGCTCCGAGCCATTCCGGTCATTTGTCAGTTGGTAGAGGGGAGTGGCAAAGATCGTCAGCGTGATGACTGAGAGGACCAGACCTGTCACAATGACCGGGCGCGGTATAAAATCAAACACCTGCCAGAATCCCTCGGAGCGACGCGCCCTGACAAGAGCGAGAACGCGTTGGGCAAAGAAGGGATTCATTTCATAGTCTGCTTCTTTGCACCGACGGAGCTGGCGGAAAGAATTGAGCGTAGCCTGGCATGCCTGGCAGTGTGCCAGATGCTCTTTAATCATTTTATCCTCATTCGATGATAACCGGCCGTCTAAAAATTCGGACAATTTCTTTTTGATCTTGTGGTGTCTCATCGTAAATCCTCCAACCTCGGGCCAAGAATTTCCGCCAATTCACGGCGCGCCCGAAATAGCCTTGATTTCACCGTACCTATTTTCCACTTGAGCGTCGCTGCTATCTCTTCATACGTCAAATCTTTCATTTCCCGGAGAACAAAGACGAGCCGCGACGATTCGGGCAGTTTTGCTAATGCATCTGTGATCAGTCGAGTCTGTTCGCTCTCGTTTATTGCTGCACTCGGATCCTGGTCTTCATCCGTAAAGTTTTGTTCTTCTCCGGTCTCCTGATCGACTTGAAAGCGTGTGACGATTTTTCGGACTTTTTTCTTGCGCAAATGATCGCGGCACAAGTTAACGGCTATTCGGAATAGCCACGATCGAAACGGCGCTCTGAATTCGTAATGGTGAATGGATAGAAACATTCGCACAAATGTTTCCTGCGCCAGATCTTCAACGATCGAACGATCATGAATGATGGAAAAAATGAGATTGTGCACCGATGACGCAAAAGTATTAATCAGTTTTGTCATCGCGTCATTGTCACCTTGTTTGCTGGCATCAATGAGCTGAGCTAATCGTTCATTTTCCACGTCGCGCAAGTTCGAAAACTCGATTTTTACAGTAAAACGTCCCAATAAAAAAAATGTTCTTGGTTTATGATCATACAATCTAAACAATTGCGGCATATTTCAAACTGAATTCTTTTCAGGATGCGATATCAATTTTCGAAAATAGAGTTGATAATTAGCGCTGGTTTGTTAAATTCAAGACAAGATCTCGACAGGTTGGTTTTTTGGAGATATCGATGAAGAGTTGCGCAGTGTATCTTTTCATGCTCACGCTCTTCCTGACAATGAGATGTTCTCGAGTCGACTCGGTGCGCCCAGCGGATCGAATCTCGGCCGAAGACCATTATAAAGCCGGTCTCGCCGCGCTCGAGCAGGAAGACTGGGAGAATGCGGCGAAAGCATTTCAACGCGCCATTAAAGTTGCACCTCATTACGCCAATGGTTACGCCGGAGCGGCGCTCGTCCTGGCGATGAAAAATCAGCCGGACAAAGCGGTCGAATATGCTGAAAAAGCGGTCAAACTGGATGAAAAGTCGTTCGATGCGCGGGTTGTCCTGGGCCGCGTGCTGGCGGAGAGCAAACCAGAGGCATGGTTTGAGCGGGCGATGCAGGCCTTTGATGCCGCCTTGAAGATGCGACCTCTCGACGAAGAGGCGCTATATTTCAAGGCGCGGGCTTTAGTCGAAAATCGGGACCTGGAGCAGGCGAAAGACCTCTATCGCAAGGTCTCAGCACAAGGCGAGCGGTTTGCGCCGCAGGCAGAGGATCAAATAATTTATATCAACAATTATCAACTCATTTCACCGCGCACGGCTGTCGGCGACACGATATTGCAGCTGGAAAGAATAACTCGCGCGGATCTGGCCGTTCTGCTCGTCGCTGAATTTGATATTGTGGCGACCATGCGTCGGCAGAATCCAAATTATGCGGGAGGAAAGAGTCAACGATTCAAAGAGGAAGACGACAAGAGAATTCGCAGCGCCGACGTCATTTCCGATATCAAGGGACATTGGGCCGAGGTCTGGATCAAAGATGCGGTGCGCGCCGGCGGCATGGATGTCTATACTGACAGCTCATTCCGACCGGATGAATTGCTGCAACGCGCGAATCTTGCCATGACGCTGCAGAATATCGTCATTCAAGTCACGGGCAACCATTCTCTCTATACGGCATTCATTCATACGCCCTCGAATTACGCCGATGTCAAGCGGACGCATTACGCCTACAATGCCATCCGTTTTGTGACCGAATACGAGATCATGCCGGCGCCGGTGAGGAGCGATCGGTTTGATCTGGATGGGGCGGTATCCGGTTTTGATGCGCTGCTCGCTTTGAGAAATTTGCAGGGGTATCTGAACGCTTCGCTCTGATAGTCAGGTCATCTATGCCGAGATACCATTTTTCATAGTCTTTATTTTTTCTTATATTGGCCGGCATAAGACAGCTATCTTCAATCCGCAACAGCCTTGCATCACGTGCGAATTTTATCGGAATCGAAATGAAGAAACCTATTGTGGCTATTTTGGGCCGACCGAATGTCGGCAAGTCGACCCTGTTCAACCGCATCATCGGCAAGCGCGAAGCCATTGTGGACGACCAGCCGGGCGTGACGCGTGATCGCAAGTATGCCGCAGCGGAGTGGGCAGGCGTTGAGTTTGAGCTCCTGGATACGGGCGGCTATGTGCCGACAACTGATGATGTTTTTGAAAAGGCCATCCGCGAGCAGATCAAGCATGCCATAAATGAAGCGGATGTCATTATATTTCTCACCGATGTGATGGGCATCTCGCCTCTGGATGAGGAGATCAGTTCGATTTTGCAGCGTTCCGGCGTGCCGCTCATTCTCGGTGTCAATAAAGTTGATAATGAAAGTCGCGAGCAGGATGTGTACGATTTCTATCGCCTGGGCGTTGGCGAACCGCACCCGATATCCGCGCTGAGCAGTCGAGCAATTGGCGATTTTTTAGATGCGGTTGTGGCTTTGCTTCCGAAACGCGAACAAATTGAAGCGCGCGATGATCATCTTCGTCTTGCCGTCGTCGGTCGACCGAATACCGGCAAATCATCGTTCATCAATGCCATTCTTGGCCAGGATAAACTCATTGTGACGGAAATCGCCGGAACGACGCGCGATGCCATTGATACGCAGGTCAGGGTGAGCGGACGGGACATTGTTCTCATCGATACCGCTGGTTTGCGAAGGCGATCAAAGGTGACTGAGGACGTCGAATATTTCAGCACGGTTCGATCGGTCAATGCGCTGCAGCGTTGCGATGTCGCAGTGGTGATGATTGACGCTACAGAACCTCTGACCGATCAGGACAAAAAAGTACTCGCACTGGCGATCGATCTGGGAAAGGGGATTGTGTTGGCGGTGAACAAGTGGGATCTGATCGAAAAAGACAGCATGACAGCGCGGCGATCCCAGATCGAGATGCAGGAGCAGATGCGGGACCTGGCCTACATCCCCGTCGTGTTCGTCTCGGCGCTGACGAGGCAGCGTATCTTCAAGATCATTGAAATGGCGATCGCTGTGGATGAAGAGCGCCGCCGAACAGTGACCACTGCCGAACTGAACAAATTTCTCGCCGCGGCAATTGCGCAACATCATCCACCGGCATTCGGTTCAAAATGGGTGAAAATTAATTATGTCACTCAAATTAAAACCAAACCGCCGCTGTTCGCCTTTTTTACCAATGAACCCAAGGGTATTCAAAAGAATTATCGCTACTATTTGGAAAAAAAACTGCGGGAACAATTTGGCTTTCTGGGCGTGCCAATTAGAATGTCATTTCGGAAAAAGAATCAATAGCAGCTGCAAATTCATGGCAAATAAATGTCTAAAATGGCTCACGATCTGGTTCGCGCTCGTGACCGCAACTGTCCTCGGGGATCAGTCGTCCCTGCAGCAAGTCTTGCAGAGCGACTATCAGTCCGGGAGCATCAGCCACGCCGAGTTCATCGCTTATCAGCTCATGGCATGCAGAAATCATGACGAATTGCCCGTGAGATACCAAAAGCTCCCGCGTCCGATATCTCGAATGGGCACGGCCCTCATGATGGAGGCCCGGTCGCTGCTGGACACAAGTTTTGGCCGCGACAAAGAGATGCTGCAAAAAGTGCTCTATCGGCCCGATAATTTGCCGCTTGCGCAAACCAGCCCTGCAGGGCTATTTAAGATACATTATACTGATGAAGGCGAGAACGCTGCCGCGGACACTTTTATCACCCAATGTGCGTTGGCCTATGATCAGGTCTATGATACCATCATCAATGGACTTGGCTTCGATCCTCCTCCCATCGATGATCCGCTTGAACCGGAATACGATGTTTATATCTATTCTGTTGGCGGATACGGCATGTCGACGCCGGAAAGCCCGGCACTTGGTGAAAAATATCCGCATGGCTATACCAGCTATATCAGCATGGACAACGAGTTCACAATCACCTACACCAAAGGTGTAGACGGCATGCTGGTGACCGCCGCGCACGAGTTTTTTCACATGGTGCAACTGGGATTCCGCTGTTTTACCACCAGCGAGATTGACGCTCGCTGGCTGTTCGAGGGCACGGCCACCTGGATGGAGGACTATGCCTATGAAGAGATCAATGATTATCTGCAATATCTGCCCCATTATATGACCAATCTGAACAAGTCGTTTCACACCTTCAACGGTCTGCATGAATATGGCGCCTGCATTTTTTATCACATGCTGGAGACAAAATACGGCGCCGAGATTATAAAGACGCTGTGGACAGAGTTCGCCACGAAAGGATTGTGGGAGGCGCTGGACAGCGCGCTGGGGCAATACGGCAGCAGTTTTAAAAGCGAGTTGGCTGACCATATGGTCTGGAATTATTTCACAGGGATGCGCGCGGCGCCTGAACTCTATTATCCGGAAGGTGCGATGTATCCGCTCGTGCAGGCTGATCAAATCTATGAAATCGAAGAAACGCTCGGATTCTCTGACAAAACAGCTTTTCTGAGCGCCCACTATATCGAAATAACCCCGACCACATTTGGCAATCTATTGATAACCCCAGCACTGCAATCACCGACGCATTGGCTCCATTCAGTCATAAAAGATCCGGTGACTGGGCAAGCCCGGACAATCCGCTCAGCCGGAAACGCCAGCGTGCTGTTATCCGATGTCAGTGCATCGCAGGATATCTGTCTCATCCCGACCAATGTACACATGCCGGCCAATGGCGATACGCACACTGAGGAAATTTACTCTATTCATCTGAGCCTGGGACAGGTGATCGGCATGACGGCCGGCATTCGCAACATTCACCCAAATCCCTTTCAGCCGGCTGCCCAGAGCAGCGGCCTGGCCATCGACATCCGCCTGACGGAAAAGACGAGAGAGATCAATTATCATATCATCGATGAGGCTGGCCGCGTCGTGCATTCGCATTCGGATCGGTTCGATTCGGCGCGGAACGGTGACTTTGCCTTTATCTGGGATGGCACAAATGACGACGGAGAGATCGTCGGTTCTGGCATTTACCTGATCTTCATCGATGCCGGCCAGAGCATCAAGCCGGGGAAAATTGCTGTCATTCATTAGCAAAGTGGCCTCAGCCTGGAGAACCGCGCAGCGGAACACCGGCTTTCGCTCTGCGCGCTTTTTTCACCGGCGTTGCAAGAAAATGGCTTTGGATGAAAAAAGTATTTGAAATTCAATATTAATTACGTCATATTCTATGACTGACAGTGCAGAACCAATTCGGCACTTTAGCGTTTAATATTTTATACAGCAGCGTCTGCCGATAGGTGCTCAACAGCCAAGCCTGGTCATACGACAGGAAATAAACAAGAGGTTAACCAAATGATGACGCGAAGAAATTTTATGCAGAAAACAGCACTCGGTGTTGTGGCGACATCGACGGTGGCATCATGGTCGCGCGTACTGGGCGCCAACGATGAAATCCGCGTGGGCGTCATTGGACATCGCAGCAAAGGCGAGCAGCACATTCACGATTTTCACAAATTGGCCGGCGTTCGCGTGGTGGCGGTGTGCGATGCGGACAGCGAAATAATGGACAAAGCCGAAGCAGCCTTTAAGATGAACGGCGAAACGGTGCGAAAATATCAGGACATGCGCGCGCTTTTAGATCAGCAGGATATCGATGTCGTGGTGATCGCCACGCCCAACCATTGGCATTCATTGGCAGCGATCTGGGCGATACAGGCCGGCAAAGACGTTTATGTTGAAAAGCCGGTCTCTCACAATATCAGTGAAGGCCGAGCGCTCGTCGAGGCGGCGCGAAAACACGATAAAATTGTCCAAAGCGGCACACAAAATCGCTCCGATGTCGGCATGCGCGCCTTCAAGAACTATTTAGATGAAGGACATCTGGGCAAGGTCAAGTGGGCGCATGGCCTCTGGTTCAAACGTCGGGAATCGATCGGCAAGGTTCGCGGGCCGCAGCTGATCCCGGCATCCGTTGACTATAATCTCTGGACAGGTCCTGCGGCTTTGCAGCCCTTGCGGCGGGCGAATTTGCATTACGATTGGCATTGGATCTGGGACACCGGCAATGG
>RQOI01000013.1 GCA_003854995.1 Candidatus Zhuqueibacterota bacterium | reverse complement strand
GCCAAAGGCGAGGGCAGCTATGCCTATCCGTCCATCATCCAGGGGAGCGATGGGCGATTGCATATGACCTACTCTTATCATGTGCGAGACAGGCGCGCCATCAAGTACGTCGGCGTGGATGCCGACTGGATAAAAGAATAGGCCTGCTATGCGACAGATAGTCGACATCCTAATGCGAACACATCTCGGGCAGAGTTACTCCCGATTTTTATTCTGTTTTTTTGTTCTCCTGACATCTCGGGTGATGGCGGATGGCAAACTTTTGCGCGGTGAAAAATGGTGCAAGTTCGTCTATGACGGCATGGCAGATTTCTACGTCTCTCCAGTCGGCAACGATACCTGGTCCGGGATGCTTGACTCACCCAATGCCGACAGAACGGATGGTCCGTTTGCCACCCTCGGAAGAGCGCAAAAAGCCGTGCGCGAGCTCAAACAAAAGGTCTACACGCCCAAAACAACGCCTGTCGAAACCCGCTACATTGGTTCGCCGCACGAATTCGGCCGTGGCAAGGACATTCTGGTGCTCCTCCGAGAGGGATACTATACGCTTGAGGCGCCGCTCATCTTTGGGCCGGAGGATGGAGGCGAGCGGATCGAGACTTCTCTGCCGAGCGGCGCTTTTGAATATCACAAATTGCGCGATCATTATGTCACCTATGCGGCCTATCCTGGCGAGCGACCGGTGCTCTCTGGCGGCAGGCTGATCGATTCATGGAACAATACCGGCGAAATATGGACGACCACGGTGGACCTGGATCACATCGACATGCTCGTCGCTAATGGCAGCAAGCAGATCCTGGCCCGGGCGCCAAACAGCGGCGGCTTCACGCCAGAGCGCCTCTCCGAGTCCGATCTGGAGCTCCATTTTCGGGAAAATGATCTCAAGACATGGCCGGATATGGAAGACAACCGAGTCATTCTGTTGCTTCGCTGGCACACGGGCGTCAATTCAATCGTAAGGATCGATGCCGAAGAGAATATTGCCTACTTTGCCAAGCCGGAACCGGGTATCCTCATCGTGCCGCCGCGCTATTATATTGAAAACATCAAATCATTGCTCGATACAGCCGGTGAATGGTTTTTTGATAGGCACAGAAATGAATTGAGTTATTGGCCGCCGGCAGAGGTGGCGGATCCGAATGAAGCGAGGATGATCGCACCACATCTTCAACAATTGATCATCGTGTGCGGCAGATCTGACAGGCCGGTGCGTAACCTCCGTTTCTACGATCTCCACTTCGAGGCCATTCGCGGTCATGACAAGGCACTCTCGCTGGAGTACGCGCACGCCGCTGAGCTGGTCAATTCGCGAGTGCAGAGTTGTTGCGGCACAGCCGTTTACGTCGGCAAAGGCTGCTATCAGACGCGAATTCTGCACAATACGTTTGAGCAGGTCGATCGCAGCGTCATCCTCATCGACGGTCAGGCGCATCCCGAAAACTGGACGGATATCATTCGCGAAACCGTGGTGTCGCATAACAGCATTAAAGATTGCGGCGGCACCAACATCGAAGCACACAATGCGCTGTACACGACCATCTCGCATAATGAGATCAGCCACACGCGCGGGCGACACGCCATCTCGGTCGGCGGCTGGCGCAACCAGGAAGAAGCCATTGACGGCGGCTATCGCGTTGAATACAATCATCTGCATCAGGTGCAGCGGGACGCTGATGACTCGGGCGCCATCAAAACGGCCGGCCTGACGACCGATTCTTATGTGCGAGGCAATCTCATCCACGATGTGCACGCCGGCTATTTCAATGACAATGTCGGATTCTGGTTCGACAACATGTCCTCTGGCTGGATCGTGACCGAAAATATCTATTACAATCTCGCGCAGGGAGAGATGAAGCTGTGCGCCGCCAACCTGGTGGACAATGTCTATGAGAACAACTTTGTCATCGAAACGCCGACCAATCCGCCGGAGAGCCATATTGACGGAGAGCCGCGATTCGAATATAGCGATCTGGAGATAGTCGTCGCAGAAGAAAAGGTACATGAGATCCGCTCCGGCGGCTTTCTCACGGCAAAAGCGATGGTATCCAATTGTGGTGCAACCGGAATAGTGCCAGTCCCTTTGTACATCGATGGCAAGATCGCGGAGACGAAGCCACTGCCGGTAATTCACAACAATGGTCGACGCATCGAATTCGGTATCAGACTGTATGAACCCGGCGAGCACCAGATGGCCATTGGGGAGACGCCCTATCGATCCATTCGCATCGTCGGTGAAAAGGTCAAAGTCGATTTCAACGATCTGGACCTTTCTCACTCCATTGTGCCCGATGGTGAGAAGGTGATTTTGTCCGCCATCGCCCACAATTTGACCGATCAGAGCCAGACGATAGACGCGCCTCTCGCTCTCAATGGCGCCATGGTCGACAAGAAGACGCTCACGCTGGCGCCGCAGCAAGCGACAAAAGTGACCTTTGAGATCACAGCAACCACCGGCCTCTTTACCGTGCAGATCGGCAACAGTCCGCAGCGTATCCTGAACGTTTTTGCGCACAAGCCTTGCGCGCGTGAAATGTCGACCTATTGCTCCGGCCGCGCCGAACCGCACCGGATTGATCTGGATGAAGATGCTTCCCGCATCCGAATTCAGGTGAGCGGTTCCGACTTTTTTCATGCCGAGGATTCATACGCGGCGGCGTACATAGCTAAAGTGAAGGGTAACTTTATCGCGACGATCAAGGTGACCGGATTCGCCGAAAGGACGAATCCCTGGTTCCGCGCCGGCTTGTTCGCGCGCAATGACATGACCCTGAGCTTTGACATCGAGCCGGGCAGCAAAGGCTCGGTACTCTGTTTCACGACGCCCGGGCGCGCCGGGCTGCAATGGGATGAGTTTGGTGATGGCTGCATGCACAAGGCGAACAGCGAGAATCTGCCGGAAGACGTTCGTTTCCCGATATGGTTAAAACTCATCCGCCGTGGCGACAGCTTTTCAGCAGCCATCAGTTACGATGGCGTCACTTGGGTGAGGGAGAAAAAAACAGGCTCTGTCCCGGGTTTGGCCGCAGAAATGGATGTTGGTCTGGCAGCGGGCTCTTGCGACCAGGCGTCCTATTGGGTCGAGTTTGAGGATTTTGAACTGCGCGTCGAGGAGTGAGAGTGTTTGGTAAAAGAATTGGACAAAAGAACGAGAAACAACATCTTGTTTTTTATCGCATAATTCCTACATTCAAACAATCTTGAGAAAAAAGG
>RQOI01000183.1 GCA_003854995.1 Candidatus Zhuqueibacterota bacterium | reverse complement strand
TTTTTCATCCGCGGCAGGGATAACATGATCGAGGACAATGACATGGCGCCCGGGATCAAACACGCCGTATCTGTCAAGCTCGCCGCTGATTTTGCCAATGATGGCGGCGGTGTTATCGTGCGACAGCAGGAGGTCTGGTTTGACGAATACAATCTGGCCGACGACGACGGATTCCAGTCCGGCATGCCGGGCGATCACTTTTTGCGCCAAAGTCTGTCCCATTTACAGCAGTCCTCCGCGTAAATAAATCTGCTTTTGGATATCGGAAAAGGGTGCGGCTTGGGCAGTGGCGCCATTTGCCAACCTGATTTGCCCTGTCAACAAATCGACTTGTATGCGATCGCCCTCCTGCACCTCTTTATCGCTGAGATCTGCCACCAGGATCGGCAATGCGGCGTTGATCGCATTACGGGCATAGATGGCGCCAAAGGATTTCGCCATGATGAGTTGAATGCCGAGACTCTTGAAGCAATCGACCGCCTGTTGACGGGAGCTGCCGCAGCCAAAGTTGTGTCCGACGACCAGAATATCACCCTCCTGCGTCTTTTGGGCAAAATCTTGCCACCCCGCAAGGTTGTTGAACGCATATTGGCCCATCTCACGACTATCGGTGATGGACAGATAGCGGTTATGATAAATCATATCGGTGTCGATATTATCCATAGGAATGATCCGAGCCCTTCCGCGCAGGAGCGTTGGTTTGGGCTCGTGCGTCACAACTCTGGCGGTCGTCAAGATCCCCGAGGTTTTGGCGACAGTTTTCATAGTCGACTTCATCCTCCCTTCACCGCGATCGAGTCGATCCGCAGAGACGATAAAGCCTGCGATCGCCGACGCGGCCGCCGTCGCCGGACTGGCGAGGTAGACGTCGCCCCGGCCCTGTTTGCCGGTGTAATTGCGGTTGCCGGTGCTCACCGTCACTTCGCCGGGACCGTTTTGCCCGACCTGGCCGGCGGCGCAGCCGGCGCAGCCGGCATTGCTGATGAGAGCGCCGGCTTTTTTAAAAATATCGAACAAACCCGCGTGCAAGCATTGTTGCCAAATCGCATCGGTCGCCGGCACGATTTTAAGCACGACGTGCTCTGCTTTTTGGCGGCCTTGCAGCACAGCCGCCGCCTGCTGCAAATCCTCAAAGCGACCATTGGTGCAGGAGCCGATAAAGACCGAGTCAACGGATGTGCCTTCCACCTGTCGCACCGGCACAACGTCTTCGGGGTGACCTGGACGAGAGATCAGAGGCTCCAGATCTGTAATGTATATGTCCACATTCTTGACATAGTGAGCATCCGGATCAGCAAAGACGGGTTTTAACGCGGCGCCAGCGTGTGCGCAATAGTCGATGATCTCCCGGGATGGCGGGAACAGGAGGATGATTGCGCCCATCTCTGTGGCCATGGAAGCGATGGTGATTCGATCGGACAACGTCAAGTGCGCGACGGCCTGACCATGGAGCTCAGCGGCGTACCCCAGGAGCCCGTTCGCGCCAAACTGCTGCAGCAGCCGCAGCGCTACATCTTTGGCAGAACAAGCGACAGGAAGCGAACCGTTCAAATTGATTTTTATCGTCGCCGGCACAGTGAACCAGACCGTGCCTCTGGCAAAGGCATGCGCAATATCCAGGTCGCCCATGCCCTGGCCGAATGCGCCGATCGCGCCGATGATATTGGCGTGCGAATCGGTTGAAACAAACGTGCCTCCCGGCCCAATGAGGCCGTTGTCAATAGCCAGATGGGTGCCAATGCCGCTGTCGATGTCAAACACCCGGATGCCGTGCGCTCTGGCGAAATCGCGGCAGAGCTGCTGATTGGCCGCATATTTCTGATCCGAGCCGGTCGGATTGCAGTCAAAGGTGAAAAATGTCTTTTGCGGATCAGCAACTGTCATGTCATGCGCCTGCAGATTTTTCACCACATTTGCGCCGCCAAAATCCCGCGCCACCCGCACATCGATGGCGACATCGACAATGTCGCCGGCGCGGACCGGCCCGGCGTGCGCGGCGATGATTTTCTCAACGAGCGTGGGCATGTTTTTACCTCAGATCACCAGTCGTTCTTTGAATGGCAGAAAGGTCATGAAATCGCAGTGGTGCACGATATAGGCTTCGACGGATCGCCGCACGAGATCGCCTTCGCCGGCGTGCGTCGCGATAATGTGAAGCACTGCGGGCGGCAGGCCGTGTGCCTCAGCCAGAGCGACGCCCGAAAAGGGATGGCGAACATATTTGCCATATTCTGACTGGACGGTTTTGCCGTCCTTTTTTTCATACTCTAGCAATTTTCCGACATCGCACAGAATGGCGCCGGCGATGAGAACATCCATATTCACTGGCAAATCCGCGTCGAAGAATTTTATCATCTGTTCACCGCAGCTTTTCGCCATATGAACCACGGCTCGTTTGTGCTGCATGAA
>RQOI01000182.1 GCA_003854995.1 Candidatus Zhuqueibacterota bacterium | reverse complement strand
AGACAGGTGGAATCGTCGATGATGAGGCTGACGGGGACCCGGTTGCGGGGATTGAGAATTCTGATGCCGCCTGGCCGCGCCACCGGCCTTTCGCCGCCGCTTTGTCCGCGCAGCGGCTGCAGCGCCCCTCCCATCGCAGCTGCAGCGAGCGCATAGGATGCATTTTTATAAAAGGTTCGTCGCGTCCATCCCATATCTTCTCCTTTGATCATGTGGATGTTGTGAAATGAAGTGCTTCTATACCACAAACCAGCAACATCGTATTTTTTCAACAAAGCTATTGAGTCTGGAAGATAAATAATATAACCACCGAGGGCACCGAGGGGACCGAGACCGCCGAGAAAACAGATGAAAAAAAACTCTAAAGTTTATCACGTTCACTCCAGGCACCCTTGTGGAATAAAAGAACTTTTTGTTTTTCCTCTGTGGTCCTCGGCGTTCTCGGTGGTTTACATATTTTTTGTTGCAGCCAAAGGCAGCGCCGTGTGAGTCAACAGGTATCATCCTGTCACCGACGATTTGACTCACCGCGCCTGCAGGCTTTTTTCTGACGGCATCTCGCGCGGGATGCGATTCCGGTAGTCACCCAGCCACGGCCACAGGGTGCGCTCGTTCAGATCGATCTCGATCAACGCAACTGGCTCGCTCTCCGTCCCCTCGGCGATCAGCTCGCCGCTGCGAGCGTAGACGCCGGTCTTTATGTCATAGCTCGAAGAGACCAGATAAATCTGATTCTCGATGGCGCGCGCGCTCGCCAGGGTCATGTTGCCGCCCCAGATGGGCATGCAGATCATCTCCGCGCCCTTGCGCGCCAGCGCCCGCGCCGGCTCGGGAAAGGCCACGTCCCAGCAGATCATCATGCCGATGCGACCGAAATCGGTATCGAACACCGGAAAGGCGTCCCCCGGCGTGATGCCGCCTTCGATCTCTTCGCGCGGCAAACAGACCTTGCGATAGGCGCCGAGCAGCTCGCCCGTTCTGTCCAGCAGCACCGCTGTATTGTACAGAACCGGGCCGTCCTTTTCATAGATGCCGGCGACGATGTAGAGGCTGTGCTCTCTGGCAAGCTCGCCGAGAAATCGCGTCGTCGGTCCCGGCACCGTCTCGCTCACCTCGAGATAGCTCTTGCCGGTGCCGACGAGGGTGATGCCTTCGGGCAGGCAGACGATATCGGCGCCCGCGTCACCCGCCCGCTCGATGAAGACCTTGAATGAATCGAGATTCTCCGCCGGCGTGCTGTCCTGCGGCCGATGATGCACCGCAGCCACTCTGACGCGTCGCGGCGGCAGAGCTGCCGACTCGGCGAAGGAGACACCGCCAAAATAGACGACGCCATCCGCATCCCAGCGATAGACCAGCTCGAGGGTCGCTCGCGCCGCTGCAGGAGGAGATTTGTATATTTGCCGGATGGTGCGCCACTCCTGCGGATCAGCGACGGTCCGCGGATACTCGGCCTGATCGATGCGCTCTCCCCCCTCATCCAGCCAGATGAGGCGCGCCAGGACGCAGCGCTCCTCCTCCTCGACCTGGCGGGCGAGGTAATGGGCAGTGAATTCATAGGATGTCGCCGGCCTGACAGCGATGGTCGTCGTCCACCAGCCGTGCGCATATTCTTTGTCATCGCCGGCCAGCGCCAGCGTCGGGGCGCCAGTAAAGGAAACCTCTACCTCCAGCCAGTGATCGGGCGCGATTTCGGATCGGGGACAGGCAAAGGTCCAGTCAGATGGCGTATCGACGCCCATTGACAGAGAAGACAGCGCCAGGCTGGCGACCATAACGTGACAGAATTCTCTCAGCATAATGTAGCCTCTATTCTCTTAAAAACTGAACCGCACGCAGGGGAGTCGCCGAGCGTTCGTCCTCGGTCGGCACAAATCAGCTCAAGGCTCTGCCGATCTCTTGCTGACAAGCAGTGTCATGTCATCATGCTGAGCCTTGATCGCTATTCGCACTTTGGCTTCAACCAGTCCCAGATGGCCGCGAACTCGACGAACTGCTCCGCTTCGTTGTGCACTTCGTGAAAGTTGTCAGCAAAGACCAGCTTTTTCTTGTCATGACTAGCCAATTTGTCAAATGCCGCATCAACAGCCGAGCCCTGAATAATGACATCATTGCTGCCATAAAGCGCAAATACGGGAATATTTACTTTTTCGGCATTTGCCAAGGCATGCTTGCCGCCATTGTACATGCCGGAGAACAGCGACAAACTGATGTGGGGATGTACCAGAGGATCGGTCCTGTAGGCCGCGACGACATCTTTGTCGCGTGAAATCCAAGCCGGCTTGAGTCCGCTGTTTATCGTTAATGACGGCGCAATGGCAGCCAATTTGGGCACCAGTTCTTTGATGAATGTCGGCGGTCCCATTTTGATTTGAATGGCGGGCGCAGAGAGGACCGCGGCACGTATATGATGCTGATAATCGAGCAGATAGATCAGCGCAATCGTGCCGCCCATACTGTGACCAAAAAGAAAAGTCGGCTTGCCAGGGCTGACTTTAATCATTCGCCCGCGCAACTGCTCTAGCACATCGATGAAATCGACAAAATTGTTCACATGTCCGCGTTTGCCCTCCGATAGTCCGTGTCCCGGCAAATCGAGGGCGAAAACAGCCAATCCTCGCTCATTGAAATAACGAGCGACATGCGCATATCGGCCCGAATGTTCGCCGAGCCCATGCACGATGATGAGATTCGCGCGCGGCTCGGCCTGTGGCAGCCACGCCTGTGAAAAAATCTTCAAGCCGTCCTTATTTGTCAACCAGAGCTGTTGATGAGATTTTATTTTATTCGCTTCATCCATGTCGAATTTCTCCATTTCATTTCTCACATCTCATAATTCAACGATCACTATCACTCGTTCATCGCCGCGCAACACCTCGACGCTGATGCGCTGGCCGACCTGAAACTCGGACAAGCGGTGCATATATTCATAGACATCCTGCACCGGTTTGCCCTCCATGAAAATGATAATGTCGCCCGCATGGATGCCGGCGTTGGCGGCCGGCCGGCCGGGCGTGACCGCATCGACGCGCAGGCCGCGCTTTTCGATAGCAGCGACGTCCGGCATGATGCCGAGCGTCACTTTGAATTT
>RQOI01000181.1 GCA_003854995.1 Candidatus Zhuqueibacterota bacterium | reverse complement strand
ATTACGATCGCCCTGGATATCCATCCTGGGCGGGAAATAATGGGGGACATTTGTCCCCTCGGACGGATGTCCTCATCCATTGACCGTCCGGCACGAATGTGCCGAACGATCGGGGTCTCCGGTGAATAATCCAGGTTCAGATCAAATACGTGGTTCCGTTTGCGCCTGGGCGGATTTCTCCGCTGTCAATTGCTCCGCCAGATCGCTCAGAAGCGCATCGTTGTAGCGTACGGCATATTTTTTTCGCAGCGCATCGACAATCTCTTGTCTTTTTTCCTGCAATCGCTGATTTCTGAGCTCGCCCTTGACGCTGTTGCTGACCTTGTCAAAGCTCGCCTGCCAGCGGTCTGTGGTCTTTTGGTAGTATTCTCTGGCATCGTCATCGGAGATGACGACTCTATCCGCTATTTCTGTCTTTAAATAATGGCTCAATAATAGCCGGTGCTCTTTATTGACCAGTCTGTCCACGACCAATTCGTCCAGTAAAAAATCATTATGCACAACATCGAGATAGAGCAGATATTGGTTCGCATAGTCATCTGCAAAGTGCTGTATATCCTTATCGGCGATTTGCCGGCTCTGAACGTTCTGCAGGGCGAGATTAAGGTCTGTGATAAAATTCTCGACTGTTATAGCCTCATCGCCGACGCGAATCAACGTTTGTTGAAGATCGGCATCATCGAGTTTTGTCTTGTCAATCCAGCCACGATTTTCTCGCGACACGTGCGCTGAAATAATGGCCGGATAATATTCCGAATGAATCTCTACGCCATACTTTTTTTTCAGCTCATCCAAAAGCTGAATTTGTTGGCGGTATCGTAGAAGTCCTTGCAACTCGGCAAGGAGCGTCTTTTCCATGGTATGGAGCGGCTGCAACGCCCGATTGGCCCGCTTTCGCTGCAGCGCTATTATTGTCCACATGCCTGAATTGTAGATGGGGTCACTCACCTCGCCCGGCTGCATTTTTTCCATTCTCTCCAACACCGCCGGATGGATGGTCATCTGTCCAAAAGTGAGGTCACGGTACTGCTGTAACCTGGGAAAAGTAAATTCTCGCCCCTCCCTCGGTGGTTCTATTTTCCCGCCGGCGATAATGTGCCGATGGGTCTCTTCTGTCATCATCCACGAGTTGGTCAAAACGAGATCGACATCATAGAGAAATGATTTTTTCTGATAGAATTCATGCAACTGCGCCGAGCTGATCTCAAGCACTTTAGATTTAATCGGATGGCTATTGGCGAGCGTATTGATCTTGTAGTCGCGCATTTTTTGCTGAATGTCCGGATCCTTGTGCATGCCTTTGTCATAGGCGTTCTGGATGAGCAGATAGTCCGGTTCCAGGACAGTGGCGATGAATTCTCTCAGCACGGCCGGGGTGAAGGATTTTTGCTGACCGTAAGCGCTCGTCATTTTATAGCGGCGCACAAAGACATCCCGGCGCAGGCCGACATTATTTATCTGCATGACATTGGCATTGTCGAAAGGTTCCTGTTTGGCGCAGTCGAGAAATATAAAGATGGTCAGCAACGGCAAAGCGATGGTTAGCAGATTTTTCATTGGTTTTTACTTTCCGAAGGATTCATTTGCAGCATTGAGTTTTTACAAGTCTTTCCGTTCATCTACTAACCGCCGAGGCCGCTGAGAAGCGCCGAGAGAAAAAATATACAAGCTTTTCTCTGCGCTAGCTTAGCGATCTCGGCGGTTAGAATGATTCTTTTTCCGGATCTGGCATAGTGCGTAAGGTTCAGGTTATATGGTTGCGGATACAGGCCGCACTGTAAACAGGGCAGGACTGGAAAAACCAGACCTGCCCCATGCCCATCTTTATTTCTGCAGCACCATCTTTTTCACCTGCACACCGGCATCGGAATGCAGTTTGTAGAAATAGACGCCGCCCGAGACGAGATTGCCGCTGAAATCAGTGGCATCCCATTCAGCCTCATAGGAACCAGCGGCCATGGTTTTATCAACCAGGGTCTTGATTTTTTGTCCCATCGCATTATAGACGTCCAACTTGACCTGACCGGAAGGTACGGAATAGTTGATGGTCGTCGTTGGATTAAATGGATTGGGATAGTTTTGCGCCAGCGCAAATTCCTGCGGCACAGGTTGATGATCCTTGACATCGGTCATGAACGGCGCCAGATCAACTTCCTGGTAGACGATATCGACCAGCTCGGCCGGATTGACGCGGATCGGTATTGTATAGTGAATGCCGCCGTTGTTATAAAAGGTATACTTATCCTCATAATCATCGGCATAGCACAGATTCCGGTCGCGGCCGATATAGGAATCGCGATAATACATCATGTGGATTTTGTTGTCGATCACGTCCCTGTAGACGGAGACCGATTGTTCGCCCAGATCCGGCGTGTTGGAGATGTTGACCGGCGCTGACCAGCTGGTGCCGTTGTGCACGCTGATT
>RQOI01000180.1 GCA_003854995.1 Candidatus Zhuqueibacterota bacterium | reverse complement strand
CGCAACCGGCGTCACCTCGAACTTTATCATCGCGCCCTGGTCTGCAGCCACCAGCGTATAGGTCTTGGAGGTCGCGCCGGCAATCGCTGCATCATTTCGCAGCCAGCGAAAGGTCGACGTGCCTTCGGCATCGCCATCATTGTCATTGTAGGTGTACGATCCGGTCAATACCTGGCCCACCTGCGTCGTGCCGCTGATCGACACGTTCGTCGCATAGGGCGCCGTGTTCGGATTCCCAACGGTTGCTGAACCATCGTTGATTGTCAAGTATGGAAGCAGGTTTTCAAATGTCATTGCAGCAGCCATGGCTGTATAGTTGAGATCGAATGTGCTTGTCCCCGAGGCTTTGGCCCTCAATGTGACAGTCAATATATTGATGTTGCCACTCGCACCACTCGGAGCTGCAGCACTAAACGTGATTCGGCCGCTGGCAGTATTTGACGTATTGACTGTCGGGGTGTTAAAAGGAGCAGCACCGCCAGCATAGCTCACGTACTCAAAAATGGCTGCATTCCATGCCAAAGACGCCGAGTAACTTCCGAGCAATTTTCCTGATGCACCGGTCATGTTAATATTGACTGCAACGGTGATCTGTTCATCAATAGCCGGACTTGTATCGCTTGGTGTGGCTGACGATACAACGGACTGCGCATATGCTTGTCCGTTCAATCCGAATGCCATCGTGAGCAGCGTCACCAGCACAATCGCAAATTGAAACAAATTTTTTCCACGCATTTTGTTATCTCCCAATGGATTATAGGTTAGCTTTTCAACGTATTCAAAATGAACACGTATAATGATGCATACGAAAAGATGCAATGAACAATGGGTACCGCCCATGACATATTAGGGCTGGACCGGTTTTTAATATGCTCTGCTTTTAACGATAGGCAGATGACAAGCTGTCCTCATTTCACCAGCAGCATTTTTTGCTTTGCACTAAAATCATCAGCGATCAGTCTGTAGATATAAATGCCCGCCGGCATTGGCCTTCCCAGCTCATCGCAACCATTCCAAGTCACCTGATAGACACCCGGACCGCTCTTCTCATCCACTAATCGTCGAATCTCCTGCCCGACCGAATTATAGATGACCAGTTGAACGTGCACTTCCTCTGGCAATTCATAGCCGATCTGGGTGCTCGGATTAAACGGATTGGGATAATTCGGCTTCAATCGGTACTCATCCGGTATCTCTTCCACCAGGAGGTTTTCCACGCCAGTCTGCACCTGACCAACATATTGTAAAAGATCAGTGAATGTCTTTGCTGCTGCCATCGCGCTAAATCGCAAATCGATTTCTGGATTTGAGCCGACAGCACCGGCCACCTTGAAAGAGACGGTGAGAATATTCACCACACCGTGCGCGCCCAATGGATTCGCAGCCGCGAAAATCAGGCGGCCTGAATTCACCTCGCCGCTATTTACGACTGGGGAGTCAAAACCATCGGTCGAGCCGGCACAATAGCCACTGAAGGACAGGACTTTCGCATTCCAGCTCAGCACCGCTGTATAACTGCCCAGCAACTCTGGTAAATTCGACATGTTCACCTCGATGGGGACCGTGATCAGTTGGCCTTCAGTCAATCGACCCTCGAGCGGAGTGGCTGTCACCTGGATCATCGATGAAGCATGACAAATGCCAACCATCAGTATGATGACACAAATTAGTCTCAATATCACCTGTCGTTCGTTCATTTTTTTTGCTCCTTTATAACACCTTTGCTCTTTTTTGATCATTCTCATCAATTGCAGCCCGGACAAGGCGTCACTTCTCCGGGACAGCCAGGTTGCCCTATCGGAAATGGCACTGTTATTTCGGTATCAAAAGAGAGTATAATCAGCGCATCCGTCGAGTTGACGAGACCATCGCCATTCACATCGCCGCAATTCATCGGACAGAACATCGACACATCGAAACCGACATCGCACGACAGAATGATCAGTGCATCCGTCGAATTCGCCAAATCATCGCCGTTCACGTCGCCCAATATACTGCTGCTTTTGAACTTGGCCGTGACTGTCTTGTCGCCATCCATCGTCACCGTCGTCGTCGCACTCGCAGCATCAGCGACCTCGCCAGTCCAGCCATCAAATTCATAATCACCGGTCGCCGTCGCACTGATGTCGACGACTGTGCCTTCATCATAAACGTGTGCTCCAACGGCCGGCACTGTCGTGCCGGAACCCGCAGGGGTCACAGCCATGGTCAACGTAAAAGTCTTGATGAAATTCGCCGTGACCGTCTTGTCACCATTCATCGTCACCGTCGTCGTCGGACTCGTCGCATTCGCGACCTCGCCCGTCCAGTTGGCAAAGCGATAACCCGCCGCTGCCGT
>RQOI01000656.1 GCA_003854995.1 Candidatus Zhuqueibacterota bacterium | reverse complement strand
GCTGCCATACTATTTCTAATAGTATCAGCTGTTTCGATCCCGTTACGAAAAAGATCAGCAACACTGCATTTCATCGTACTGCCGATGAGTCTGCTTGACAATTATACTATGGAACAGTCATCACAAACAAATGCGGAATGGGACGCAGATGGCAGGAGAAAATGCATTGACCTTTCAACCACAAATTCCGAGCATATCCACGCCGTCATCGCCCACGAGATGGCGCACATCAAACGTTTGGATGACCTGTGGATTGTTCTGCAGAATTTCATCCAAGCGGCCTACTTTTTTCATCCGGCGATCTGGTTGACGAACCATCGTATTTATATTGCGCGCGAGTGTATTTGTGACAGCATCGTTCTGGCCCAGGACAGACTGTCGAGACGAGCGTACTGTCGCGGGCTGATCAGCGCGCTCAAATCATCACTGCGGGGACTGAAAGGCGCCGGCGTTTTTGCCGCTTTCGCCAGTGCGCACAAAGTCGTAAAAATTCGCATCCTACACATCAAGAAAGGTGAAAAAATGAAGATACCATTCAGCACAAAAATTCTTTTTATATGCATAGCTGTTTTCATCCTGCCAATGGCAAGCCAATCTAAGCGGACTGTACATGTCGCAAATTCATCAATGACAGCGACTTATGAATCACTTGCCTTTTTCAATCCACTCACAGGCGGCGAGTACAAAATCACTTCCACCTATGGCGAGCGCAAGCATCCGATCAGCGGCGAAAGAGTGTTTCATCGAGGAGTTGATTTGGCCGCGAAAGCGGGGACGCCCGTGTACGCCGCTGCAGCGGGAGTCATCACAGCGGCTGTCACGGTCGTGGAGCAGGATAACAGAATGGGCAAATATGTTGAGGTGCAGCATGACAATGGATATATGACTCGATACACGCAGCTGCGGGACATCACTGTTCAAGCGGGCAAAACAGTCAAGAGCGGTGAAAAGATTGGCGAGGTTGGCAGCACTGGCGTCTCCACCGGACCGCATTTGCATTTTGAGCTGTGGAAAGAGGGCGAGCACGTGAATCCTGCTGACTATATTGATTTTTGACAAAGGAGACCGGTCTCCGGTCTCCGGTCTCCGTCTTCCCTACCATTATCCTATTCATCATCATACGGATGAGCGTATTTTATCCCGTTTTTAAATTCCTCATACCGCGCCAGCAAGAATAAGAGGTCCGATAGTCGATTGATATAGGGCAGGATGGTGAGGTTGGCGATTTTTTCTGCCCGATTCAGCTCGACGATGTGCCGTTCGGCGCGGCGGACGACAGCGCGGGCGATATCCAGACAGGCCGAGATCTCTGACTGGCCGTAGAGCACAAATTTTGCCGGCAGATTCAATTCCTCTTCCAGCCGCGCAGCGATCTCTTCCAGCCGCCCCAGGTGCTCTTTTGTCAATTTCATCTTTAGCAGATGCAGGCAGTCAACTGGACACGCCAGCTCGGCATTCAGCAAGTAGAGATGCTGCTGGATGGTGCGGAGCAGCTCTTGCGTCATCTGCAGGTTTGACTTGGCGCGCGCCAAGCCGATGAACGCGGCGGCTTCGTCCAGCGTGCCATAGGCCTCTGGCCGCAGATCAGACTTTGTCACGCGGCTGTTGTCGAGCAGCCCGGTTGTGCCGTCGTCACCTTTTTTCGTTGTAACTGACTTTTTCATCTCAATTCCGCAATCTCTCCTCAAAAAAGATGCCATACAGCAGGTCCCGCACAGAGATCAGGGTGCTCTCGCACGCGAAAAAATCCAGGATGACGGACAGGATGAGCGCGCCGGCCAAAATGACATCCGCACGTCGCGGGTGCAGGCCGACGATGGCGGCGCGCTCGGCGATGCGCGCGCGCGACAACGTGTCTATCATTCGCCCCAGGCGCACCCTCGTCAAAAGATGGTGATGCGCCGTGCCGGCATCGTGCAGCGGCGTCTCGGCATCCATGAGCGCCAGGGTCACCGCTGTGCCGCCGACCGCCACAATATCCAAAGCCGATTTCTTGCCAAAGCTGCTCTGCAGCTGCTGCTGCGTGAACTCGATGAGCGCGTCGATTTTATCCTTTGTCGGCGGGTCGGAGAGGAGAAACTGTTTCGTCAACCGGCTGCTGCCGATGTCGAGACTTTGCATCGTCCTGTCGTGCGCAAAAATGAACTCGGTGCTGCCGCCGCCGATATCGCAGACAAGCACGTCGCGCGCGTGCTGCAGATCGCTGATCGCACCCAAAAACGACAGTCGCGCCTCTTCCGCGCCGGACAAGACGCGACATCTCCAGCCGGTCGTTGCCAGGATCAGATGCAAAAAAGAGTCGCGATTCGGTGCATCGCGCGTCGCGCTGGTGGCCATGACTCGAACATCGTCGATGCCATGCGCATCGATGACGCGCCGATACTCCTGCAGCGCCGTCAGGACGCGCTGCATGGACGCGGGCGCCAACTCGCCCAGAGGGGACAGGTCATCGCCGAGCCTGGTGATTCGCTCGTGTCCTTCGATGACGTTGATCCGGCCCGCCCGATCATCCACAATGAGCAAACGCGTCGAATTTGTGCCAATATCTATGGACGCTTTCAGGGCCATAAATCAAATCGCCATGCTGTCCGCAATCAGGTCAGAGCACCTTCAAGAGATCACGAGCGCGGCTTCTCCCTCTCACTCTGACTGTCCCCAGACCTGTTTCACCAGCGATCTCAACAGTTTGACGCCCTCTTCAATATCTCTGGCCTGCTGTTCGCCGGAGATTTCTCTTTCAATCGTCAGTGGTCCGACATAGCCGATTTCTTTGAGCGTACCCAGAAACAGCTCCATATTCACATCGCCGTGACCCAACGGCACCTCTTGTCCCCATTCGAGGCCGGGCTGCGCCGCCCATTTGGCGTCCTTGCAATGCACGCTTTTGACGTACTCACCGACAAGCCTGAGCGCCGGGATGGGTTCGCCGGATCCGTACAGAATCATGTTGGCCGGATCAAAGTTGATGGCCAGATTCGGGCGGTCGACATCCCTGAAAAATCGCAGCAGGGTCGTCGCCGATTCTTGTCCCGTCTCCAGATGCACGCGCTGCCCATTGCCCGCCGCATGATCGCACAGCTGGCGCGCAATATCGATCAGTTGATGATAAGCGACCGGATCCTCATCGCGGATGACGCCGATGTGCAGACCGATGGCATCGACGCCCATGGCGCGGGTAAAATCAGAGATCGATCTGGCTTCCCGCAGACGCTCGGCGCGCGTGGCTTCAGGCACGAGTCCGATCGTCTTCTCGACGGTCGGAATGTCAGCATAGCTTTCACCGGCAAATCCGCAAAAGACAACCGTGATCTGCACGCCGGCCTGGGCAAACTTGAGCTGCAGCGTCTGAACATGACCCGAGGTGCGCCCGTCAGGGCCGGGCGCGAGAATCTGCGCGGTTGTGATGCCGAGGCGCCGTGCGACCGACAGGCGAAGATCCAGACCATCATCGCAGATGATGAAAGCACCGAGTGGAAATGAGTTCATGTGACTTTTTCTTTCGATTGGTGCAGAGATTTGCTAATTTACAGCTGAATATAGATATTTGAGGGTGGGATGTCAAGTCAATTCAGGCTCTGAATCGATTCTATTATCCGCAAAAAAATGGTGCTGCAGCTATTGAACCGGAACTTGGAGAATCTGAAAATGGGTAAAGGGTTGAAAGATTGGAAGGTGATCGCCGGTCTCTGCATCGCTGCAGCGTGCCTCTTCTTCGCCTTCAAAGATGTGGACATGGCGCGGATGTGGGCGGCATTCAAAGACGCCCGCTATATCTATTTCATCCCCGCTGTGGCCATTTTGTTTCTCAGTCACTTTTTGCGCGCCTGGCGGTGGCAGCTGCTATTGGCGCCGATCGCACATGTCAGCAGGAATACACTCTTCACCTCTTTGCTCATCGGTTATATGGCGAACACATTTTTGCCGGCCCATTTGGGTGAATTCATCCGCGCCTATCTGGTCGGCAAAAAGAGTCCGGTGCATGGCAGCGCCGTGTTTGCGACAATTGTCATCGAGCGCATCATCGATGTGTTCACGCTCTTGATCCTGATGGCCGTCACCATCATTGTTTTTCCTTTTCCTGCATGGGTGCGCAAGAGTGGCTATATCAGCTTTGCTTTCATAGGACTGCTCCTCATCATCCTCGTGTTGATGAAAAAGCATCGCGCCCGCACCGCAGCCATTTTAAACGGCGTGCTCAAACCGTTGCCGGCCGCATTCCGCCGCAAGATCAACGAGCTTTTTCTCTCCTTTCTGGATGGCGTCGTCGGTCTGCAAAAGGGTTGGCATTATCTCGCTGTCACGCTCCTGTCGCTGCTGATATGGGCGTGTTACGCTTACATCTTTCAGCTGGGATTGTCCGCCTTTCATTTCATCGAAACATATAGCGAAATCACCTGGGTCACGCCGCTCGTATTGCTGGTCATTACGACGATCGCCGTGCTCGTGCCATCATCGCCCGGCTATATCGGCACCTATCACTGGCTGTGCCAGATTTCGCTCGGCCTTTTTGGCGTGCCGGAGAGCGATGCGCTCTCGTTTGCCTTTGCCGTGCACGCCGTGAACTTTGTGCCCATTCTGGTCGTGGGATTGATTCTGGTCGCTGTCATGGGAATGAACCTCAAGAAAATTCAGAATGAGGCGCAGAAAGAGGCAGTTGAAATTGAAGGGGAGTTCACGTCGTCTGAAAGTGCCAACAGCCTGAAATGAAAGATCATTGAAAAAAGAGGTTTGCCGCGCCAGAACGGGATGCTGGACGCGATCCTGGAGTGTCCAGTCGCCATTTTCGCGCCCCGTCAGAGAAGCGTCGCTCGACTGGTCCGGTCGTCTTTGAGTTCGACATGAATCAATACGGGCAGCATATCCCTGATCGATTCAATGTGCGTGATGATATAGATCTGCCGAAATTGCGATGATAACTGCGCCAGGGCATTCAATATGAGATCGCGGCGCTCGGCATCCTGGGAACCGAATATTTCATCCAGGACGATGAAATTGATGGGCGCGCCACCGCTTCGTTCGGCGACCACCTGACTGATGGCGATGCGCAGACAGAGATTGACCAGGTCCTGTTCGCCGCCGGAGAAACGTTCGATCGGAAAGACGCGATTGCCATCATAGACTCGAATATTGTAATCCTGGTCGAGATCGAGTTGCGCATAGCGCGATGCGGTCGTCAGGCTCAACAGCTCTGATGCGCGTTGCGCGATGAGCGGGCGAATCCGACCGGCGAGATCGAGGCGGAAACGTCCCAGATAGTCGTCCAGAATGTTGAGATAGAGGATCTCTTTTTCGGCTGCCCGAATAGTGCCCGCCAGCACTTTTTGCTCGCTGATCTCCTTGGTGATGGCCTCCATATCGCGAGCGATGAGAGCGACTTGCTGTGCCGCTTGCGCAAGCTCATCTTTAGCGGCATTCCATTCAGCCTCGTCTTTCTCGACGTTCTGCTTTTCCTGCTCGTAGATGGCCTCATTGAATTCGAGCGCCGCCTGGGCCGTCTGCGCTGCTGTCATCTCTGTCCCGATGGCGTGCAGCTCCTTGACAATGGCTTCAATATGGGCCTGCACCTGCTGTCGGCGATCGATTCGCTCTTCGAGTTTAGCCGCCCTCTGCTGCAGAGAGAGCAGTTCTTCGTAGCGCGCTTTCAGGCGGCGATGCTGATCCTCATCATACGCCACCGGCCCCATCGCGTCGATGGCAGCATCGATGGTCGACATCTGCTTTTCATAGCCGATGATAAGCTGCTCAATTTTTCCGAGCAGCTCTCCCGCCTCTTGCGCTGACTTCAATCTGACCAGCAGATCGTCGCGCGCCGATCGTCTCTGCGCCAGTTTTTGCTGAAGATCCTTGCGCTCGGCGTCCGCCCTTTCTTCCGCCTGTTTGCCGGCAGAATAGAGGCTGCGGAGCTCGGCGAGCTGTTTTTCGTGATCATCAATGACATCCCCATAATAGTCGCCGAGCCGCTGACCGCAGACAGGACAGCTGCCGTCCGGCCCCATCTTGTGAATGGCCGCCAGTTTTTGCCGCAGATCCACACCCTTGGATTCAGCGGCTAGTTTTTCGCCAGTCGCCTTTTTGCTTCTCTCCTGAATGTCCTCGATCGCTCTCTCCAGCTGCTCGATGTCGAGGGACAGTTCTTGATACATCTTTTCCAGCTGCTGAACGTCTTGCGCTCGGGATTCGGTCTCCCGCCTATTCGATTGCTCTCGATCGAGAACATCCTGAATGGTCTTTTTCTCCGCCAACCGACTCTGCAGTCGAGAATGTCTTGCGCTCTCCGCATCGAGTCGGCTGAGCTCGACCTTGATTGAGCTCATTTCAGACAAAAGTACGCTGTAGCCTTTTAGCTCCTGTTCCGCCTTTTCGATTTCAGCCAAATCATCGCGCGACCGCTGATGATTTTTTTCGTTTTCCGCCAGTCGCGACTGCAGCACGGTCATCTGCGCCTCCCAGGCGCGGAACTGATCGCGGACGTGCGTCATGGCCTGCAGGTTCGCTCGCGCACGGGCCAGCCGTTTCGATCGCTCATCGGCGTGCATCCGCAGAGCGGCGTGCTGCTTCTTCATTTCGCCGTGATCAGCCATGCGGCGTTTTTTGCGGGCGTTGAGCTCGTCGATATCTTTGAGCATGGCCTTTTGGCCTTTAACCGTGGTCTGCTTTTCGTTGCGGTCCGCCCGCACCCGCTCGCGCGCCCGATCGATGCGATCAATGTTGATGAGCCTGTTGATGGCCTGACGTCGCTGTTCCGGCTGCAGCGTTGACAACTTGTCCAGTTCTTTCTGTTGCGCAAAGACAGATGTGGTGAATGAGCGATAGTCGAGCTGCAGCAGCGATTCGATGAATTCGCTCACGCCGGCATCCTGGACAGCGACCGCTTCGGCCTGGCCGTTGCGCCATACGGCCGCCTCGACTGTCGCATTCTTTCCCTTGAGTTTTCGTTCGATGCGAAATTCCGAGCCGCCGTAGACAAAGACAATCTCGGCCGAACAGACCGCTTTGTCGTCAGTGCCTTGCAGTCTGACATCGTGCTTATCCGAGCGCACAAAACGATTGCCGTACAACGCCCAGCCGATCGCTTCGATGATCGTCGATTTACCGGCGCCGTTGCGGCCAATGATGCCGATGAGATTTTCCGGAAATTCGATTTCGAGCTGTTCGAAGCGACGATAGTTATGCAATTTCAGAGATTTGATGATCATGATTTTTTTTCAAGGATGATCCGGATCAGTCCGATTCCAGATAGTGCGCGCCCAGCTGGACCAGCTTTTGTTTATCCAGCTCTTTATTCTCCAGCGCAGCAAGAAAGCGCTCAAATTCTATCGGCAATGACTCTATTTTAGTGTGCGACAAAAATCGATTTGCTTCTGTCGTGATCCGCAAAAACTGTTTATCCAGGTAAAACGCATCTGCGAACATCGCATCGATTTCCCGGACATCCAGTTGCAGAAAGGCTTCGTCCACAATATTCTTTAGAACGAGCTGCACAATCGCTTCCCGAACAGCGGGCGTCGCCACCTCTTCCACCTTGTCATAGATCGTCCTGGGCGTCAGGTCCGTGCAATCGATCGACAGTTTGATCATAGGCCGCGTCGCGATGTCGTGATAGATCCGCTCGCCGCTGTCCAAATCGACGAGCAGATAGCCGCACGTGCTGTTGTGCTCGTTCAGGCTGGTTCGTTCGGTGGAGCCGGAGTAACAGGCATTCTCCTTCACCGTCACATAGCGATGATAATGGCCCAGGGCAATATAATCAAAATGGACTCGGGTCAATTGTTCCACATCCGGCAGCCGCTGTTCGTTGAACTCGCCCATGCCGTATTCGCCACCCCATGCCCCGTGCGATACAAAAACTTTCGCCTGCGACTTTGCCGTCCCCTTCAGCGTCGCAAACGCTTTGTCCATCTCCTCAGTCAGAGAGCAGTGCGGAATGCAGTAGAAATCCACGTCATTGATCCGAAAACGCTCACAAGCGCCGGAGTAAGCGGCATAGACGTTCGGAAAGAGCGCCAGCGATTCAAATATCGAACCGGTTGTCCGGATGCGCGGCGTCTCGTGATTGCCGGCGACGATGATGAACGGGATGCCGGCATCGCTGATTTTCTGTATGCTCTCCAGCGCCGTCCGGATCGCGCGGTTGCTGGGACGCGGCGTGTGGAACAGATCGCCGGCGTGCACCACGACATCCGGTCTGTGCGCCACTATGGCATCGATCACCTGATGCCAGGCGTTATAAAAATCCTGTTCGCGCTGATTCAAGCCAGAGTCAGGATCGATCTTGAAGTATTCGGAAAAGCCGAGGTGCGTGTCGGAAAAGTGCAAGAGTTTCATTGATATACCGGCTAAAGTTTTTTCAATATACGAACATACTCGCCGATTGTCAAGGTGCACGAGGCTGGCGGCAACTCTGAATTACACTGCTGCAATCGGCTAACACTTTAGATTTTCATTGATCCGTCGCGCTGCAAATCTTCTCCGGGGATATCCTGAACAAAAGGCGTCATTATTTTCACAGCATAACTATAATAATTACAATGAGAATATGTATCGATTTCAAGAAAATAGTGGAGACAATTCATCTTTTCGGCATAGTGTTTGAACATCTGCCTCCTGTCATTCATCTCAGGGAGTGCGGATATAATGGGCAGGTTCAATCAGCTTGCTTCTGATGCGTTACCTGGCAAGAGTCAGGCCATCGAAAGACTAGTGCATGTCATCAACACCCTCTCGCCGTTGAATACCACGGTGCTCCTCTACGGCGAGCCGGGCACTGAAAAAGAGACCGTCGCCCGCCTGATTCACGATAAAAATCCGGCGGCCAGCGGCGAATTTGTCGCCGTGCGATTGTCAGCCATTCCTATGTCACTCACGCAAGAGGCGCTGTTCGGTCAGGCACGAGGGAACGGCCGTCGGAGGGTCCAGCCCGGGTACGTCGAGCGCGCGGCGAACGGCACGCTCTTCATCGAAGACATTGGCGACATGGATCCGGTCACGCAAGCCAGATTGCTGCAGATCCTGCAGGCCGGCCACTCTAAACGCGCTGCCACGACTGGTGCAGTTTCAGCGCAGGCGCGCATCGTCGCCGGTACGAGCAAAAATTTGAAAAAACTGGTGCAAAACGGTGCATTTCGCCAGGATCTGTTTTACCGTTTGAATTTCATCACGCTGGAAATTCCGCCGTTGCGCGAACGGTCCGAGGATATCCCGATGCTCGCGCGCCATTTCCTGCGCAAGGCAGCGATGAGATGCGGCATCCGAGATGCCTATCTCAGACCGGAAGTGATCGCCGTGCTGAAAGACTATTATTGGCCTGGCAACCTGCGCCAGTTGGAAAGCACCATTCAAATGCTGATCAGTCGATCCGCCCCTTCCCTGCCGCATGACGATGATCCGCTCTCCGAAAGGATCACATCCGCACCGGAAAGCATGGATTGCGATCAGTTTCTGTCAATCGCCGAGGCGAAAGCTCTCTTCGAATATGAACGCTTTCAGCATATATTGCGCAGCGCACTCGATCATTGCAGTGACCTGTGCCTTCGACGCGCAGCAGAACAGCACCATCCACCAAGCAGCGCGAACGATCTGTTTTCTTCCCTCCCGCAGCGGTACAACGACCCAGAATCCGAGACAGACCTCTCCAATTAACTCTCTCGATGAAAATAATGCAAACCTTTTTCGCACTATTTTGTCTATATTTATGTCGTGACCGATCAGGTGAACCACATAGAGTTCGAACTCGTTCGACGCGCTCAGAACGGCGATAGCAAGGCGTTCGAAGAGCTTGTCCTGTTGTCGGACAGGCAGGTG
>RQOI01000179.1 GCA_003854995.1 Candidatus Zhuqueibacterota bacterium | reverse complement strand
GTGTTGATAGCCCAGCTCGTCCTTCTCCTTCTTCAGGAGCTGCAACTCTTCCGTCGGTTTTTTGAGTTTGAAAATCGCCTCTTGTTCGACCAGTGTCAAAAGTTCGGGAGCAGGATCTGCGTCATTGATCTGCATGATCGAACCCGTCACCCGTTGCGGCGTACCGGCAGATCCCATGGCAACGTCCAATTCATCCATGGCAAGCTTGCTCACTTCCGGCACTGCTTTTCTGTTTTTCGATGTACAGGAGGACGTGACGACAACCACGAGTAGCAGCAAAAATATTTTCACCGTATTTCTCCTTGAAAAAATAAATTCACCCACCTAATTTATAAAGACTAGGGCACTGTTACAAATGAATTCAAACGACCAGAGAAAATTTTTGGCGCTATAATTTTTCGAGTGAGTCAAAGCGAACCACCGAGATCTTGGCGCAGCCTTCGGCCGCAACCAAAAATATCCAAACCACCGAGACCGCTGAGAAAATAGATGAAAAAAACAAAGTTTATCACGTTCATTCTAGGCACCATTGTGGAAGAAAAGAACGTCTGCTTTTCCTCTGTATTACAAATCTACAACATTGTGTTTTTTGGGCAAAGTTTAGAGTCAAAAAAAGACTAAACGAATTTCCACAAATTTTTCACGAATTTTCACGAATTCAATATAATTGATTTTCTAATTTATGGTCCTTCATGACCATTCGTGGCCATTCGTGTATCATTCGTGAGAATTAGTGTTCTCTTTTTTGGGTTGCGGCCAAAGGCCGCGCCAAGAACTCGGCGTTCTATGAGCGATTTCAGTTTGTCGCCAGCGTGGCGGTCAGCCAGACCTTGAGATTTTTCATCTGCGGGCCGCCCGCCGGGCTCATGCCGCTGCCCATCTCTTCTTCGCCCATGCCACCTCCCGGAGCGCCGCCGCCACGACCACCGCGGCCGCCGCGCATACCGCCGCCACCAGCGCCGGCGCCGCTGGCATCCGTCATGGTCGGACGCCTGGCGCCCATTGGCGAGCCGAGTTCCGGCGTCTCGAAACAGAGCCCGACAGTTGACGCCGCGGCAATGGACCACGGATGCCGGCTTGTGCACTCGAGAGGAAGATCCAATTCATAGACCAGCCGACCCTGCGAATACTTGAGCGCAAATTGAATGTCGTGTCCTTTCGCTTCATGCGGCGTGTAGATGGCGAGATTTTGACCCTTGGCATCGACAATCTGCAGATCGCGAAAATTCTGTTGAATGAAATGATCAAACTGCGTCTCATCCATGCCGTCTTCGCCATCTCG
>RQOI01000178.1 GCA_003854995.1 Candidatus Zhuqueibacterota bacterium | reverse complement strand
TGCAACTGCGACATGGAGATGCGTTCGGTCAGGCCTTTGTGCAGGGGGAACAGGCCGGAGGCGAACTGCTCGACAAAGTTCCTGGGCTCAATTTGCGCTTCGTCAAAAACATGCTCGTTATGCAGTTGAAAAAGATTCTGATCGGCGGCGACGCCGTAATAATCGCCGCTCCAGTTAAAGATGTAGCGGAAGGAGGTCAGACCCAGCATATCCGATTCGCTCACATCGGTCTCGGCGAAATCGGGTTCGGCAATGCCCTCGACGCGGTCGGGTCGTCCGTTGGCTTCGGTGCCGTCTGCGTCCGGCCCGAAATAGTTCAAATCCCACGGCCCCACGCCATCCAGGCCCACATCATCGCCGATATCATCGGAGACGTCATAGACGCCGTTGCCGTTCACATCTTGCCAGCTGTCCCAGTCCTGATCTTCGTCAGCGTCCCAGTGTTCGCGCAGCTCGGCTTCCTCGATGTTATAAAAGCGCAGGAAATCGGCCGGATTGTCGATGCCGTCATACGGACCGATGAGCTGGTGGGCGTCATTGTCCCGTCTTTCGTCGATCAAGCCGTCTCTGTCATTATCGATGCCGTCCGCCGGTATTCCGGGACTCTCCAGATAGGCCAGACCGTAGACGCCCGGCTCCACACCGCCGCCGACCGGGATGCCGTCGAGATCCCAGGAATAGCACATATTCAAGTCTTTATTATAATAAGCAATGTCATCCGCGCCATCGGCCGATTCGCCGCCGACGGCATTGTCGGTGTAGAGGCCGAAATACATTTCGGGCAGGTCATAGTCGGAGATATTGGCAATGCTGTATTCCCAGAAAATCGCGTCCTGCGCCGACGGATTGCTCCACTGAAATCCTCTGGCCTGGACGCGAATGCCGATGCCGCCCCAGGGCAATCCGCGCTGAATCGTCACGTCCGCTTTTTTATCGCCGATTCGCACGCCCGGCCGCGGATAGTATTTGACCTCATCTTCCGGGCCGAGGTACTCCTGATCGTGCGCATCGTTGACGACAAAATAGCTCTCCAGATCGGCTTTCATCACGCCGCGGCCAAAACGGCCGTTCCACTCGCCCGGCCAGATCGTGCCATTTCCGGCTGCCGGCCAGCCCGCCGGCGGCCATGATTCGGGCAGGTTACTCATGGCCGGCGTCTCGCTGAATTCATCGAAATAGCCGAATACCGGGTAGAGGCCCCATTCCACTGTGCCGGTGGGGTCGCGGTCCATGTACTCTCTGTAGCTGGATTGGCAGAAATAGAGGGTGTCCAGGTTCGGATGCGCGGCGATGATGGCGGGATCGGTCACGGGAATGGAACCGTTCTCGACGAAGACGCGCGCGCCGATGAGCAGCGCGATGCCGTCATGCATCTTGGTGCCTTCGTTGGTGTTCGGCCATTTGGTCACGAACCAGGAGACGTGGTCGCTCAATTCGGTCGTGTTGCGATAGAACAGCAGCACGCGGTTGCCGTTCATCCAGCCCGCTCGCTCGGCCGCGATATCGCCGGCCGGATCATCGGGTCCTTCATAGGGACGGCTCTGTGAGTACAACAGCGTGCAGGATACGAGAATGAGGAAAAGAGTGAATCTTGTCATAGCCAATACTCCAATTGTCATCAATTTGTCATGAACAGGGAGCGTTCTATTTCAGAACAGCAAACTTGCCAATTTTGACATCGCCTGTCACCTTTGATTTGACGTGATAGAGATAATAGCCGGAGGCTATTTCCAGGCCTTCCTTGCTGCGCAGATCCCAATGAACGGTGCCGTTTGCCGGCGAGTTCGACTCCCAGCTATCATCTCCGGCTGCCAGCGCATTATCGACATCGATCTCGTTCACCAGGATGCCGCTCAGGGTGAAAATCTTGATGGTGCATTGAGCCGGGATGTGGGTGAACATGATGCGCCGTCCCTGGTTGCGTTGCCAGTTCGCCACGGCGGACTCCATGGTGTTGGTCACTACGTATGGGTTGGGCACGACGCGAATCTGATTCATGTCTTCCGCCATGCTCGATGCGTCCAGATCATTTTCCAGACCTTTGACCGTGAAGACCAGAGAGTCGTTATAGTAGAATGGACGTTGAAAATCCAGTTTATAGACATCATTCGGCTGCGGCATCTGGCCGCTGCTATGGGCATCGCTAAAATCAATGGAAAAGATGGTGCCGCACCAGACATTCAATCCCGTGCGGCTGTCGCGAACGGCGTCACTGACCAGGATATAATCCGAGTCGTGATTGAACATGCCATTATGGTCGACATCATAGACGAGCATGTCCATCACCGGATAGTTACCGGTGGAATCGGTGAACGATTTGTTCACAATATAAAAGTCAAATGACTGGTTGGTCAGAATATCCGTTTTGCCTAAAAAGTTGCCTTCATGATCGGTAATTTTTGGAATGAGCTCGGCGCGGGTCGTGTACGCGGCGGCGTCGCCGGTCCACACCAGCTCATATTCCCACGCATAATGCCGAAACCGATCCCAGAAGGGCAGCCCTTTGGGATTGTTGGGATGTTGGCTGAGGTGAATGGTGATCGGCGCATTGCCGACGATCCAGCCTGAATTCATCGGATCGTATTCTGCGAACACATAGGGTGTGAACAGGCGCAGGCGGAGACCATCGAATACATCGGTGATGATCTCTTTTTTTGTTGTCAGGATGTAATAATCATAATATTCGGCGTATGACACTGTATACCGTACGGAATCAAAGTTTTGGCCGACAAAATCGTCAGTGGTCTCCTCGTAGATCAAGGTGTCGCCAGAGGTGATATCCCAGACGCGGATGCCGTCATTGAAATACAAGGCGTCATAGGGACTCCGATATCGGGCATTGTTCTGGTCATAAAAAGCTTCAACTACATTCAGCTTGACTTTATAGGTATGACCTTTTTTCAAATTCAAATGGTCATAGACTTGAGGCGTAATCCGATATTTTTCCGCGGCCGGCGTGCTTTTGGCCTGATCGATCTGGATGCCGGGTGTGCGGTGTCCTGCCGCGTACTGATGCGGCCGGACGACGGCCACGTTGGGTGATATTTTGCGGATCTCTTCATTTTCATCCACTTCCAGGACGAACGAGTTTTCCGAAGGCGGGATGCCTGTTCCGACGTCCGGTATGCCGTAATCGTAGGCGACCAGAACATAATAATAGGTGCGCCCATTTTGCACGGTGTTGTCCGAAAAAGAGCGCGCCAGGCCGCTGTCGTCGCCCAAATAGTAGCCCATGCCGTTGATCAGGCCGAAATCTGTGAAGCCTTTTTTATTGTCGATTTTGTCACACTGATAGATCGGCTGGCGCAACAGCGGCGTACCATAGCCGTCGGTGATGGTCATTGGATCGGCTATGTACTTGTCGGTCGAGCGGTACAATTTATAGCCTTCAAAGTCATTGACATTTTTGATGAAAGAGTCACGCGTGTACTTGTCCGATTTGTCGTCCCAGTGCAGAAAGACCTGGCCGTCGCCCGGCGTCGCCTGCAGTGTCGGCATTAACGGCGGTTGGGCAAAGCGGTAATCGGATTCGTAAATCAGTTGAACGACCTCTTTCAGACGGAAGAGGGCGGGCGCTTTATGTTCATCCGAATTGAGGCCGGACAATTGATCGTAGGCGTGCAGCTCTGACATGGAGATGCGCTCGGTCTGGCCCTTGTAGAGCGGGAACAGGCCGGAGGCGAACTGCTCGACGAAATTTTGCGGCACCATTTGCGCTTCGTCGAATATCTTTTCATTGTGCAATTCAAACAGGTTGCGATCCGCCGCCAGGCCGTAGAAATCAGCGCCCCACTGAAAGACATAACGGAAGGAGGTCAAGCCCAGCATGTCGGATTCGCTGACGTCGGTGAGACCAAAGTTGGGTTCAGCGCCCACGCCTTCGAGCAAGTCTGGTTTGTGATTGCACTCAGTGCCGTCCGCATCAGGGCCTGTATAGTTCAAATCGTACGGCCCGACGCCGTCCAGGCCCAGATCGTCCCCCGCATCTTCACCGATTTCGTAATAGCCGTTGTTATTCGCATCATGGCCATCGCGCCAGTCCTGATCTTCATCGGCATCCCAGTGTTCTCTTAAATCCGCTTCACTCAGATTGTAGAATGACATAAAGTCAGACAAATTATGAATCCCGTCATTGGGACCGACGAGCGTTGCCGCGACATTGTCGCGTTTTTCATCCAGCAGGCCATCCAGGTCATTATCGATCCCATCATACGGGATGCCAGGGCTTTCCAGATAGGCGAGGCCAAAGACGCCCGGTTCCTTGCCGCCGCCCATCGGCACGCCATCCAGGTCCCACGAATAGCACATATTCAGGCGTTTGTTATAGTAGGCGATATCATCAGCGCCGTCGTATTCTTCGCCACCGACTGCATTGTCCGTGTACATGCCAAAGTACATCTCCGGTATGTCATAGTCAGAGATATTGGCGATCGTATATTCCCAAAAGATGGCGTCCATGGCGGATGGATTGCTCCATTGAAAACCGCGAACCTCGTCTCTGATGCCGACGCCGCCCCACGGCAGTCCCTTCTGGATGGTCACGTCGGGTTTTACATCGCCGATGCGCCGGCCGGGACGAGGATAGTATCTGACCAGATCTTCCTCGCCCAGATATTCCTGATCCTGGGCGTCGTTGGTGACAAAGTAGCACTCCTGATCCGCTTTCATGACGCCGCGACCAAAGCGGCCGTTCCATTCGCCGGGCCATTTTGTCGTATAGCCACGTGCCGGCCAGCCCTCGGGCGGCCACGAGTCCGGCCGGTTGCTCATGGCCGGCGTTTCGCTCAAGTCGTCAAAGTAACCAAAGACCGGATACATGCCCCATTCG
>RQOI01000177.1 GCA_003854995.1 Candidatus Zhuqueibacterota bacterium | reverse complement strand
GTATTTTTACTAAAATATGCCTAAAATGCAGAAAAATTAGAACGCGGGAACAGACTCAGCTGACCAAAATGTGAAAATACTTTTTCTTCCCGATACGAACGGCAATCTTGCCATCGATGACATCACTTGCCGACAAGACGGCGTCGATATCTGCGATACGCTCGTCATTCACAGAAACACCACCCTGCTGAATGAGCCGCCGCGCCTCACCGCGAGAGGCCGTCATTTGGTAATCGCCAAAAAACTCGGTCACCCGCGGACGAGCGGCCAGTACAGCAGCCGTGACGTGCACCGAGGGAATCGATTTTGTGCTCGCCCCCACAATTCCCCGCGGTATCGAACTCGACGGCAAAAAATGGCCCGGAATGGTTCGAGCACCAAAAGCCGCCAGGGCCGCCATCAAGGCTTCCTGCGCCGCACTTTCACCGTGCGTCAGCTTGGTCGCTTCGTACGCCAGAATGGTCTTGGCCGTATTGAGCTCAACACCCTGCACGAGACGAATCGCATCAATCTCGTCCATGGGCAAAAAGGTGAAAAAGGACAGACATTTGATGACATCGCGATCATCGACGTTGATCCAGTATTGATAATAGTCATAGGGCGAGGTCTTGTCACCATCCAGCCACAAGGCGCCGGCCTCTGTCTTGCCCATCTTCTGCCCCGATGCTGTCGTCAGCAAGGGGAAGGTGTGACCATAGACATTCACCGATTCCAGACGCCGTATCAAATCAGCACCGGCCAGAATATTGGCCCATTGATCGTCACCACCCATCTGCAGTCTGCAGTTGTATTTTTTGAACAACATGTAAAAATCATACGACTGCAAAAGCTGATAGTTGAACTCCAGAAACGACAGTCCCGTCTCCATGCGGCGCTTATAGGTCTCATAGGTGAGCATCTTGTTCACGCTAAAATGCCGCCCGATATCGCGTAAAAAGCTGATATAATTGAGCGAACCCAGCCATTCATAATTATCCACCAGAATGGCCTTGTCATCATCAAAAGCAATATAGCGAGCCAGCTGGGCCTTCAGCTTTGCCGTATTGCCCACTATCGTGTCGCGCGTCATCATCTGCCGCATTTCGGTCTTGCCGCTTGGATCACCGACCATGGCCGTACCGCCACCCACGACGGCGATGGGACGATGCCCAAACCTCTGCATCAGACTCATCGCCATGACGCCCATCAGATGACCGACGTGCAGACTGTCAGCTGTCGGATCAAATCCAATATAAAAGGTGACGGACTCCC
>RQOI01000176.1 GCA_003854995.1 Candidatus Zhuqueibacterota bacterium | reverse complement strand
TGGTCGCCGCCTCGTCGGTGGACGAGCCGCAGGGCAGCCTGCCGACAGAGTTCCGCCTGGGGCAGAACTATCCCAATCCGTTTAATCCGCAAACAACGATTCACTATCGGACTCCAGTCATGACACACATCACGCTGGAGGTTTTTGATTTGACCGGACGAAAAGTCGAGACGTTGGTCGACGGAATGCGCCCGGCGGGCTCGCATGTTGTTCCATTCGCGGCAGCCGATATCACCGGCGGCGCTTATTTTTATAAATTGACCTCCGCTGACTATTCTGCTGTTCGCAAGATGTTATTCATCAGATAGTAACCTGCCTGTGCATGTTGCTTTAGCAGAACGCCTTTCGCAATGCGCTGATCGCGTTTCGCAACCGCAACTCGACCGTGCGCATCTCTCGAATGAAGCAATCCTTTATTTTACCACTGTTGCATGATTTCAGCAAAACATTCCAGACCGCTCGAGAGCACGCCGCCATAACCATGTCCCGGTTTGGTCCAGGCGCCAGCGAGATAGAGATTCTTCACTGGCGTCTGATGCGACAACCGATTCGGGCCAGAGTTGTTCACTGTTTGATCCCAGCCATAGATCGCGCCGCGATAATTGCTGGTATAGCGAACATTGGTCAGGGGCGTGCCGATCTCTTTCACCTCGATGGCTTTCGATAGACCGGGCAGGAACATCTCCTCCACACGCTGAATCAGAATATTCGCCATCCGTTCTTTCTCTTTCCTGTAGGCAACCTTGTTGCCACTGACATAATCGGACTTGTACTTTTCCCAGTGGTCATAGCCCTGCAGGGCGATGATATTGAGCGTATTTTTACCCTCGGGCGAATAACCCTTATAGATGTTATCATAGAGGGTGAGTCCAAAGCTGCCATTTTCCACATTCGCCTCTTGCGCCGCTCGATAGCTCGCATCGAGGTCGTAGCTGCTCTCGCACATGATCTCAGAGTCGGCAATTCCTGATTGGCTGATGAGATCCTCTTTCAGTCCAAGGAATACCTGAAAACTCGCAAGGCTGACGCTCAACTTGGCCAAGCCGGCCAGATATTCATCAAGGTTCGCGTCTTTTTCGATAATTTTATGGAACGTATCGTGCGCATTGGCATTGGCGACGATGACCCGGGCGCTGAATTCGTCTCCGTGCGCCGTCTTGACGCCGTAGGCCGTCTGCTCTCGGGTGAGGATTTTTTCCACCCGTGTGCTCAGCATTACTTTGCCGCCGCGCTCCTGGATGAACTGCACCAGGGCATCGCTTATTTTTTGTGATTTTCCTCTGGGATAGTAGCCGCCCTCCTGCAGATAGCCGATGGCCGGCAGAGCGTAATAATAGCTGGACAGCAGAGAAGGGGGGAGGCCATAATAGCCCCACTGCGCGGAGATGATCGCCTTCAATTTCGGGTTGATGATTCTCGCATCGACGACCTGGCCCCATGTTTTTGCGTAGCATTTGAAGAGAGATGGGAAATTGAGCGCGAATTGGCTCATATCCACATTGCCCTTGGCATTCGAGATCTTTTCAATGTCCGTCAAGAGTCCCTGCATATCTGCGAACAGGCCATTGATGCCTTCTTTTTCTTCCGGAAAAAGACCGATTAACGAGTTTATATATTGATCCAGATTTCTCTGCGGAACACATACATCGTGATCCGGAAAGATGGCGCGATAGAGAGTGGGATGGGGGTGGAATTCGACGTCGGTTATTTCCGGAAATCCCGGAATGAGATTGTGGACGCCCTCTCTGGCGCCGACCGTCGTTGAGTGCAGGGAGACATCAAAGACAAAGCCCGGCCGTCGAAAAGTCGTCGCATAGCCGCCCGGTCGATCATGCTGCTCCAGGACCAGCGGTTTGAATCCCTGTCTGGCAAAGGCGGCAGCGCAGCTGAGGCCGCCGAGTCCTGAGCCGATGATGATGGCATCGAACGGGTTTGCCGTCGTATCGGCATGTGCTCGCCTGGGGAGGGAGCTCCAATCGAGCGCCGCCGCTGAAATCCCGGCGAGGACGTACTTTATGAAATCGCGTCTTTTTTGATCGTTGTCGGACATTTTTTTTAGCCTTTTTTATTTGCCATCATTTTCTTTTCAGTCAATGTTCATTCGCCCTCATGTCCTCGCAATGCGGGTGGCCGTTCATACGTAATTCTGTTCTCTATGTAACAAATTCAAGTGATGAAAATCGGTGATGGCCATGAAAACACGACCTGATCGGTGCCGACCAAAATCGGCGTTGATTTTGATATCCGTTGTCATCACCGGATTATAAAATCAAATGATCGACGATGGGATTTTGGGGCCCGGGGGTCGCGCGCGAATGGCCGATTTTTCCATCCCCTTCGTGGAGACAGGGCAATGCCCTTCCGTGGAGACAGGGCAATGCCCTGTCTCTACGCCGCCCCGCATCCACCAAAAAATTTATCACCGTCCCATCGCCGGGGATTGTCATAAATATAATTCGCAATGTTATCATACGCCTTTTCATCCCGGATGATACGATCATGAAATCGGGATTGCCAGGCGAAATTGACGTCGATTTTGTGCGCATATGTTGATACCACCGACTTATAGGAACCAACAATGGATGACAGGGTATTTTTGCCCGGATTGCGCATGCGCAAATGTCCTATGGATTGACAGTTTCGCGCATCCCCAGTGTGGAGACAGGGCAGTGCCCTGTCTACGGCGGTGGGCGCCGCATATCGATTTTCATCCATTCCGCCGTCCGGTTTATTGATCACAATAATGCCATGTACATGGTTCGGCATGACTATGAATGCGTCCAGAATGACAAACGGGAAATGATGAGGGATCTCATACCAGAATCTCCATGCAAGACAACCGATGGTCGACAATCCCATAATACCATCCCTGACATCGCCAAAATAGAACAGCCGTCTGCAGGTGCAGATAGTGACAAAATAGGCAGCGTTCCATCCGTAATCCCAATACTGCAACCGCGTCGATTCGATGCGATATTTGTTTTTGAATTTTCGCGTCATCTATCATCCTCCCAAAAATTTGCAGCTGCAAATTCCCAGTAATTCACCCGTTGAGACAGGGCACTGCCCTGTCTCTCTCTATCAATAGAGGACGCTGATTCTGATTTACCCTCAGATTATTTGAGCATATTTATTATTTTTGGGGAGTACAGCATCAAAATCCATCCTGACAAAAAAGGTCATTTTATGCATGCGGCGCGCTTCTCCGTATATAAAGATAAATGGCAATCACAGATTTGCCGACAATGGATGACTATCTAGCGAGGCCAGATAAAGTATGAACCTTCAACTCTATAAAATCGGGATGGGATTAGTTATTATCCTCCTTGTCTGTTGCGCCGGCTGCAAAAAGCAGACCGCTGCGGAAGCGCTTCGTTTCGCAGCCCACGACATCACTCTGACCGGCACCCCTGTCGAAAATCCATACGCGACCCATCGCTTGTGGGCGGATTTCAGCGGACCGGACGGCGCCTCCTTGCAGGCCGAAGGCTTTTGGAATGGCGGCACACAGTGGATCATTCGCGTCGCCTTGCCGGCAGTCGGCTTGTGGAGTTACGTGACCCATTCGTCCGATCCGCTGCTCGAGAGTCAAGCCGATACTATTCGATGCATAGAATCCGGTAGCCGTGGTTTTGTCAAGCGGTCGGGTCGTCATTACATCTACGATGACGGAACTCCCTTCTTTCGCATAGGCGATACCTGTTGGCGTCTTTTTCGAAGCAAGAACGTACCGTTCGAGACCCATTTCAAACCCTTTATCGACGCGCGAGCGGAACAGGGTTTCAACTATATCGTCGGCGTCATTCACACGGTGGGCGAGCCATCCGTCAATGAGGGCGGCAGTCTGTGGGAAAATGATGCGAATCTGGACCGGCTTCGTCCGCAGTATTTCGAATGGATTGACAAACGGGTTCAGTACATGAACGACAGAGGGATCATCCCCGGTCTAATGCTGGTA
>RQOI01000175.1 GCA_003854995.1 Candidatus Zhuqueibacterota bacterium | reverse complement strand
TGCCGACGCGTCAGTACGCCATCCGCAGAATCGAATTCGACCACTGGTTATTGCAGAGATCGGCGGCGCCGGTGCATCAACACGAGGTGACGACGATTCGACGCGAGGGCGATGCATTCATCATCGATGACGACTATCGCTGCCGCTATCTTGTCGGGGCAGGAGGGACGGCCTGTCCGGTTTATCGGACATTCTTTCGTGAACAGAATCCGCGCAATAGGACGTTTCAGATTACGACGCTCGAAGACGAATTCCCCTGCGATTATAGTGATCCCCATTGTCGTCTGTGGTTTTTCGATCATGGCTTGCCCGGTTATTCCTGGTACGTGCCCAAAAAGGGCGGCTATGTGAATGTTGGTATCGGCGGCAAGGTCGAAGCACTGCGGTCGCGCGGAGAAACCATACAACAGCACTGGGATTTATTTGCGGAAAAGCTCATCAACCGCCGATTGCTGCCGCATCTGCAGCCCAAACCAAAAGGATACACCTACCATCTTCGCCAGCCGGTTCACTCTATGCAAAGCGATAACGTTTTCATCATCGGCGATTCGGCGGGACTGGCGACCCTGGATATGGGCGAGGGAATTGGGCCGGCCGTGGAGAGCGGATTGCGAGCGGCGCGGTCGATTCTGAGCGGGAAAAAGTATTCTCTGCGGTTTTTGTCTCGATATAGCATATTCGATATCATTTGTTCTTTTTGAAAGTATGGCTGAATATTTTTGGACAGGATAACAGGATTGACTGGATAGCAGGATAGACAAGATGACACTTTTCAATTTTGATACTGAATAAATCCCATCAAATTGCCAATCCTCTTGCCAATATTTAAAAGTCGCAGGGCATGCCTTTTGAGCGGGCGTCGCTCGGCGATGCAAACGATGTACGACGCCAGGTCTTTGGCCGACAGCATCTGCGATCGCGACGGCTTTTGCGGGTAAACATCAAAGAATTCCGTGTCCACTCGTCCTGGAAAAACGGTCGATACCCTGATGCCGTGTTTCCTGTTCTCCCATTTCAAGGATCGTTGAAAGCCGGTGACGCCATGTTTTGCCGCGCAATAGGCCGCATAGTTGGGCGTGCCATAGAGTCCGGCAATCGAGCCTATCGTGATGATGTGGCCGCTCTTCTGCGGGATCATTTTTTTCAGCGCCTCCCTGGAACAGATGAAAACGCTGGTCAAATTTGTCCACAGGACGCTGGTCCACTCATCAAGTGAAATATGGGTGATCTCGGACTTTAATCCGCGGCCGGCATTATTGACGAGGATGTCGATTTTACCAAATCGTTCTCGCGCCCGTTCAAAGAGGTTCACGACCTGGTCTTCCATTGTCACGTCGGTTTGGATGTGCAGGCATTTTTTGTTGAACGATGATATTTCTTCATGCAGCGCCGCAAGCTTTTCAATGCGGCGGGCAGCGAGCACGACGGCGGCGCCCTTGCGCGCAAACTCTAAGGCGCACGCTCTGCCGATGCCGCTGCTGGCGCCGGTGATGATGACGACCTTATTCGTCAAAGTGACCATTCTCTATCATCCATTACTTTTGAGCGTTGCCCAAATTCCCATTGCCACAACTTGCACGTGAATGACACTTGTGCCACCCGGCATAGTGAAAGGGATTTTGTCTTCTTTACTCGCCCGAATCATGCGCGATGAATTGGCCAGCGACTGATGTTTTGCAAAGATAGGTAATTTTTGCTGGGATGCAATGATTTTATGACGTAACTTGATTTGGTGCGACGCGTACATTGTTCAGATGAATCAATTTCAGAAAATAGGACGTGCTATGAAAAAGATCCTCATCATTCTGACGATATTTTGCCTTACGAAGAGCTGTTTTGCCGGCAAGCGCGGCACGGTCGCGCTGGGCGCCAAATTGACCACGCCGCAAATCGCCTCGCTGTCGGTTTCATTCTATCCCTATCACGCCTGGCTCGTGCAGCTGGAACCGGGCATCGGCGGCGGCAAGCTGAACATCGGCCTCGGTGGCAATTACCGCTATACCATCGGCGCTGGGATTAAAATGTCTATCCTGCAGCTGTGGGGCAAACCCATGGGCGGACTCGATGTGAATCAGACCTATGCCGGTGGCGAGTTCGAGTGGATGTTCAAAGGGGTGAATTTCAACATCGGTCTGTACGGCCACATCGCCGGCGAAAATCCGACGCGCGATATGATCTTTTCAGCGGGGATCGGCATCGGATTCTAGAGTTTGCATCTGCACATTTGCAATGGAGTTAATTCGCGCCGCAGAGTGAATGCTCTCGCATCTGCGCGACAGGGCTGCGCGGCGTGCGTGATCGGCGCGCCGCAGTCGTCTGTGTGAAAGTGTTGACATCGTGCACCATTCCCCGTATATTCACCCAGCACAAGATGACCACACTTGAGGACGATCCGTATGAAATCCCTTCCGGCTTTGCTCATTGTCACCCTGTTTCATGCACCTGTTTTTTCGGACATCATCCCCCCCGAACGCCGAATCGACTGGTCTCCCGGCGTTCCAGATGTCTCTCCGGACCGCGCCGTCGAAAATGTGAAGGATCACGGCGCTCTCGGAGATGGCCAGACGGACGACACAGATGCGTTCATCAAAGCCATTCAGCGTCTGTCGAGCCGGTGCGGCGTTTTGCTCATTCCGGCCGGCACATACCTCATTAAGAAAGAACTGGTCGTCACCACCGGCATCCTGTTCAAGGGCGATGGCTTTGAGCAGACGCGGCTCTATTTTGACCTGGCGGGACGCAGTGACAACTGCATCGAGTTCACCAAATACGATCGCGGCGAGTGGGCGGCCATGGAGGGTGGATTCGAAAAAGGATCGCGAGAGATCATTGTGAGTCATCCGTCAAGATTCAGTGTGGGTGATTTCGTCGAGATTCAGCAGGAGAACGATGCCGAGATCATGTACACCAATCCGGAATGGCAACAGTCGTGGGCTGAGAATGCGGTCGGACAGATCGCCAGGATTGAAACCATAAAGACCGACGGCGCTCTGGTGCTCAACCGGCCGTTCTATATGACCTACCGCGATGAGCTGAATCCGCGCATCAGAAGGCTCGGCATGATCGAGTATCCGGGCGTCGAGGATCTCTATATCGAGCGGCTTGATGCCGGCGATGGCTATACCATCCAGATGCGCTATGTCGCCTACGGTCGCGTGCAGCGCATCGAGAGCAACATGACCTATCGCACGCATATCTATTTGTCCGAGTCCTATGCCTGCGAGGTGCGCAACAATTACATTCACCATGCGCACGATTACGGCGGCGGCGGCCACGGCTATGGCGTCGATACGATCAGCCGTACGACCGATTGTCTGATCATGGATAATGTGTTCCGGCATCTGCGCCACTCCATGTTGACGCACGTCGGCACCAGTGGCAATGTCTTTGCCTATAACTATTCCTGCGAGCGCGAGCCGCAAAATCTCACGGATATCTCGCTGCACGGTCACTATGGCAATTATAATCTGTTCGAATCGAATGTGGTGCAGGAGGTGCAGGTCGCGGATTATTGGGGACCCATGGGGCCGGGCAACACCTTTTTGCGCAACAGGATCGAAGCCGAGAGCTTCCGCGTCGATGATCACTCGCACGCGCAAAATATCGTCGGCAATGAGATCGTGAGAGGATCGCTGACCATTCAGTCGAATGTGGAAAATACGCTCAGGCACGGCAATGTGATCAGGGGTGCTGTTGAATGGGATCCGGCCATTGCGGATCAGACTATTCCCGTCTCTTACTTTCTCGCTGACAAGCCGGATTTCCTCGGCCGCTCTTCCTGGCCGCTGTTCGGTCCGGATGCGGGCGGGGAGAAATTGCCGGCGCAGCTTCGCTATGAGAGCGGCAATCCCATAAGCGGCGTGCGGAAAACCAGATCGCCAGCGCCGAGGGATTATCGAATCTCGGTTTACCCCAACCCGTTCAATCCGCGGACGATCATCTCGTTCGAGTTGGCGAAAACGGAGCGCGTTCATCTCGAGATCTATTCGGCGCTCGGTCGGCTGGTCGATGTTCTGCTGGATGAGGAAATGCCGGCGGGCGAGCATGCTGTCAGCTATCAGCCGTCAGCTGTCAGCGCATCGGGGGTCTATCTTGTGAGGATTGCCACAGCGTCGGCTACGTGGCAGCAAAAAGTGCTCTTGATGAGGTGACTCGATGTAAAACGTCAGCTTGTGGCCAGCGCGATGACAAGAATGAATTGTCAAGAAAATACCTTGCCCAAACACAAAGTTTTCGTTGTGATCCTTGCAAGCTGCAAAAACTGGATCGAAGAATTTCTGACGGAGCCCTGTCCGGCGCAGCTTGCGTTGCTGCTCTTTGTCCAGACAGTAGGGTGGGATGCATCCCACCCTACCGGTGTCAAGAACATTGCACTATGGCTGTGCCTATTTCTTCAGCATCCATGTTCGTCCAGGGACTCTTTCCCTGGACGCAGAGTAGACGGGGGCTTCCAGCCCCACGCCCGGCAACCGCAATGAGTAAAATTTCTTATTTCAGAAAATGGAGTACATACACAATAATCCGATGAAAGTGCTCTTGATGAGATGACTCGATATTAAACGTCAGTTTGTGGCCGCTGCGATGACAAGAATCAATCATCATGAGAATAGTGCTCACGCACAAAGCAAGTTTTTCTTTGTGCATCCTTTGCGGCTCGGCGCCTTTACGTGAGTTTTTAAGGTAGGGTGGGATGCACCCGCCCCACCGCTATCAAGAATGTCGCGCTAGGGTTGAGCCTTTTTCTTCAGCATCCAAAATGGCGCGCTGCCAAACCAGAGGATAGCGCCGATGAACATCAGAACATAGTGCTGCTCGAGCTGCAAGGTCCCGCGAAAGACCAGTAGAGCCGGCACAATGGTCAATAATAATCCGATCAGAGAGACTAATTTCAGGATCATTTCACCTCACCTCCGGTCGATTTGTGGACGAGTTTTTGTTCAACAGCGCTGGCGGTCACAAAGATCAGGACCGTGATGAACCAGGCGGGCAGAGCCTTGAAGTAAATTTCCAGAGGAATGACAAATGCCAGCACGAGGGTGACGAGCCAGGCCAATGCCGCCGGCCAGCTGAAGACGAGTTTTTTGACCTCGGCAAAGTTGCGCTGCAAGCCGAGTCTCGGCAGCAGCCAGAAATCGGCAAAGATCACCGCGCCCATGGGCATCAACAACAGGCCATACAGCGCGACAAAGTCGAGCAGTTTCATCATCAGGGCCGGGAACATGGCAGCGATGGTGGTGATGACGCCGACGGCGAGGGTCATCTTCCAGCGGCTCCAGTTCGGGCTGGCCGTTTGCAGCGCCAGACCGGCGCGGTAGATGGTCGGATTGGCCGTTGTCCAGCCGGCGATGATGACGCAGATGGCGCCGGCGACGCCGGCGCCGAGGTAGGCGATCGGGCCGGGGGCAATGTTCCCCAAGGCCGCAGCGCAGAGAATTCCCGACGCCAGCCAGGCGACATAGTGGCCGAGATACATGCCAAAGGCACTGAAAAAACCGTACTGCCATTTTTTCGCATAGCGCAAAATGGAGAGATCAGCCATGCCGAGATGCATGGCGAGATTGGCAAACCAGGCGAAAAAGATCACGTGCCATATCGTGAATTTTGACTGGCCCGGCACCGGAACGCCGGTCCAGATTTTTTCATTGGCGACCGCCCAGAAATCGCCGAGAGAATGGACGCCGAGCAGCGGCAGGACGGCGATGGCAGCGGCGACAAAGACGAGAAACATCCACGGCGCCGCGACTTTGCCGAATTCCGATATCTTTTCAAATCCGAGGATGGCCAGGATCGTGACCACAGCGCCAACGAGAAAGACGACCAGCACCCATTGGACGCTGTTCGGATACATGTCCTGCAGCGACGGCATTTTCATGCCGAGCGGCAAGCCCACGGCGGTGGCGGCGACGGAAATCATGGATCCGGCCAGAAAACAAAACATCAACGCATTGACAATGTTGTAGACGAAAGTGACACCCGGGCCGGCTATCTTCCGGGCGTGCCAGTACATGTTGAGTCGTGTGCGGACGGCGATGGGGGCGCAGATGAAAGCCCAGCTGAGGACGGCGAGCATGTTGCCGATGAAAAGCCCCAGAAACATGTCGATGGCCGTCACGCCATGGGTGACGAACAGTGGCCCAATGATGAACTCGGTTCCTGCCACGTGCTCGCCGGCGTAGAGGCCCATGAAATTTGCCGGACCCTGCAATTTGTCTTTTGTGACAGGTGCGCGATCGAATTCATAGAGCGCATCCAGCTTTTCGGTGATCGTTTGACCTGTTTTCATATCTTGTTCCTGTCCAATAGTGGATGTTCTGATTCTTAGATCCGCTCTTTTTCGATTTTACGCTGATAGCCGCTCTCGATGAAAGCGGCCATCGGATCGATGGGCAACAGCTGTTCCAATCGCGCTGTCGCCACGATCGGGCGCACATCGGCGTGGATGAGAGCGTCATTGAAAAGGCGGTTGGCGAGAATGATTTCGTCTTTGGCCTGCAGATCCTGCAGCGCTTGCCGGTCGATGAGCATGGCTTTCGCCAGGCAGTTCTGCAGCATATCCACCGAATGAATGATGGCGTGCAGTCGATTTTCCCGGCCGCTGCACTGGTCGATCATATAAGCCCAGTTTTTGTTCTCATCCCTGTTGGCGATCACTTTGCCGGAGACCAGTTCATAAAAGATGCGCGCCATTTCCGGCGTTGGCTCGACTGAGTGATCATCGTCCGCTGCATATCGGGTGTTGAAATGAAAGCCGCATCTCATCCCTTCGGATACGAGTCGAGCGACGATCTGTTCGATGTTGGCGCTATGAAAGTGATGTCCCAGATCGACCAGCACACCCGTATTGCCGCCCATGGCCCTGGTCAACGCGAACGCTGTCCCCCAGTCCGGAATGGTCGTGCTGTAGGTGCCGGGCTCGAATACTTTGTATTCGAGCAGAATCCAGACATCGTCTGCGATCATCTGTCGCGTGGCGAGCAGATTTTTTTTCATGGTTTCATAGTTGCGCTGCAAGTCGATTTGCCCCGGATAGTTCGAGCCATCCGGAAACCACAGCGTGATCAGCCTGACGCCAAAATCCTTGGCGATGCGACCGGCAAAGACGGTCTGTTCGATATAGTGATCGCAGGTCGATTTTTCATCCGCCGCGTAAGAATTTCGATGCGATCCGCGCAAAAAGTAAGTGGGGCTGACAGAGCCGATTTTCAAACCGCGTTCGCCGGCCATTTCGTGCACTTCTCTGGCGATCGTGTAGGAACCAAGCGAGCCATCCTCAGTAAAGTCCCACAGCACATGCATTGCCACGAATTCGGTCGCGCCGGTGAGCCTGTTGACAACCGCGGCGTCGTCCAGTTTTTCCTGAATGGAGCGTGCAGCGCCGGGCGGCAGATATTCGCCAAATCGGCCGCCGCCGAAGGGGCCGAATATCCAGCTGGGGATTTCCACTTTAAATTTTTTCACTGCCTCTGTTGCAGCTTTCACTGCTGCCGCGCCAAACTCCAGTTCCAATGCTTGCAGGCCAATTTTCGCTCGCTGTTCAGTCATTGAGGTCATTTCCTTTCCATCCTCCGGTCACTTTGTGAATGAGACGAGGAAGCTCTGATCGTGATAATCGTAATAGCCAATGTTGCCGCCATCGTCATCGAGGAGCGGCAAATTTCGAATCAAGAAAGAACGTTTGACCAATCCCTGGTCAGCGATGAAATCAATATAGTCGAGATTGTCGTCGAATTCGCCGTCGCCGTCAAAATCCACAATCCATTGAACTTTTACGGCTTTAAAAGTGCCGATAGGTGTATTCACCTCGGTGTCGCCGAGTACGCGCTTTTTGATGCGACGCGGCCTGTTTTTCTCACTATAGGTCCATTCGACGCCTGCGGTGAGAGGATATCGCAGCACAACCTTGGCGGGTTTCTCCAGATGGAGCGAGTCCACGGCTATTGGAATGAGATTTCCATCCAGGCCAGAAATGATATCAAAACGGGCGCTGAAAACCGGCGCAAAGGCATGGTTGACGCCAGTCGTTTTTTTCGGCAGAGCGACCGCTCCGCCGACAACAGCGATGAGATAAAGAGCCTCGTCTCTATTTTGATAAAAGTTATAGTTTGTCAGAGAGGTTGCGTCCTGTTCGACCTGTTCGCGCACCTTGATCGTCGCCAGCGTGTCAAAAAGCATTTCTTCGCCGATGACCTCGATGCGGATGGTCGCGTGGATTGAGTCGGCTGCGCGGGTGCCGGAGCGCGGATGAAAATCCAGGTTGATGCTGCGGTCGTAGATCCAGACGCTGCCCGGTTCGAGCGGGTAGCGGAAATCGTCCCGCGAGGGCCCAACAGGATCGTCTTTTGTGCAGCGAATGAGGGCGAGAGTCGCAAGGAGTAAAAAGAGGTATGCAAGACGATTAATCATGCCGATGTATTCCAATCTCGTGATAGATCAATTTTGTATCAATGACCTCGTGATGAGGAGATTTTCGCGCCTCAGAAAAGTCAACCTGTCGGAGCAGCAGGTCAACCGCTCGTTGCCCCATTTCGTAAGGGAACTGGTAGACAGTGAGAAAAGGTACGCCGAGCCGCGCCACGACATCGTTGTCACCAAATTCGGCGAGCATGATGTCCTTCGGCATGGACAGACCTGCTTGCAGAATCGCTTGACCAGCGCCATAAGCGACGAGCCCGCCGACGCAGATCACCGCATCGAGGGCAATGCCGGCATCGAGGGCGGCCTTTAATCTGGATTCAGCATCCTGCGAATCCAGGGTGCATGATATCACGCGACGGTCATCGAATGCCAGATTGAAATGGCTGAGCGCTTTTTTGTAGCCGCGAAATCGTCCTCGTCCCACGAACAGTTTTTCCGTCGGTCCGAGAAATGCAATGTTTTTTCGACCATGCTGAACGAGATACTCTACGACATTGAAGCCGGCCTGCTCATCATCAATGGTCACAGAGTCGAATTCCATGCCATCGATCTGCCGATCGTAAGCGACGATGGGGACGCCGCGTTGCACCAGACGCTCGAATACCGGATTATTGGCGCTGCCCGGCACCGCATCGATGAGAACGCCATCGACGCCAAGGGCGGAGAGGAATTCAAGATTCCGTTCTTCATTTTCCGATAATTCATCATTGACCATGATGATGGCTTCGTAGCCGCGTTCACGCGCGCGCTCATAGATGCCGCGCGTGACCTCAGAAAAAAATGAGATGCGCAAGTTGGGCACCACAGCGCCCAGCATGAACGATCGACGCTGAACAAGGCTGCGCGCCAGGATATTGGGCCGATATCCCATCTCATCGGCCATTTTTTTCACCTTTTTGCGCGTCTCTTTGGAGATATCGTCGCCATCGCGCAATGCCTTGGAGATCGTCGCCGGCGTCATGCCCATGCGCCGGGCAATATCACGCAGTGTCACCTTGTTGCTCTTCGGTCGTGGCATTGCTCTCTTTTTGTGCAATTGAATTGAATTGCGGAAACAGGCGACAATTGTCCGCTCATTCCGCATGAACTGGCTAGGATTGTGCTTGAAAAGGTTTTCGCAATCGATTAAGTCAAAGTAGATAAATTCGCGCTGTTTGTCAAGATAATTTTTGCACTTTTTCTCAGCGGATGTCCTTGCCAAACGGCGTCAATGCCAGCGTCGCCAGTTTGGCGTGCTGGCGCGCGAACGGGATGCCGATGATGGTGACGGCTAGCAGCAGGGCAAGGATGAGGTGGGTCAGGCATATCCAGATGCCGCCGATGAAAAACCAGATGATGTTAAAGAGGGTTCGCAAGAATCCCGATCCTGTGGGGTGATCGATGATCTTGCGGCCAAATGGCACCAATGCAAGGATACCCAGCTTGATGGACTGAAAGCCAAAGGGGATGCCGATGATGGTGAGGCACAAGGCGGCGCCGGCAGTGATGTATTCGATGGATATCAGCAAGCCGCCGAGAAGAATCCAGATGATGTTTCCGATGATGCTCATTTTTTCCCCGCAATAGAGTGAAATGGTGAACGACAAAGGCGCGACACTACATCTGGCGCCATTTTTTGAGCTATTTTAATGAACTGCAATTGATATCCCGCATCTGCAACTTTATTCAAATGAAAAATCTAGTTGATAAAACGCATCCTCTGTCATATATTCAGAAAGGACAAAGATAACATCAAGTTTCGAGGAGCAGAGATGGAGCCGACAAAAACGTCTTTACCGGAAAATGCCTATAGACCGTTGCAGGATGGGGAAAAATATGTCCCCATTGTGCCCGCTGCCAAGCCCTTGCCCGAAATAACGCCCTGGTCGCTGTTGTGGGGACTGCTCTTTGCAGCGATCTTTTCCATGGCCGCCGCTTACCTGGGGCTCAAGATCGGCCAGGTCTTTGAAGCGGCCATTCCGATCGCCATCCTGGCCGTCGGTCTCTCTGTTTTCACCGGTCGCAAGAATGCCTTGTCCGAAAACGTGATGATACAGTCCATTGGCGCGGCGTCCGGAGTGGTGGTCGCCGGCGCCATTTTTACGATTCCGGCCATCTATATTTTAGAGCTGGATGCCAAGTTTTTTCAGATTTTTCTCGCGTCATTGTTCGGCGGCTTTCTCGGCATTCTTTTTCTCATCCCGTTTCGCCGCTATTTTGTTCAGGAAATGCACGGCCAATTTCCCTTCCCGGAAGCGACTGCCACCACTGAGGTGCTCGTCGCCGGCGAAGCCGGAGGGGAGCAAGCCAAGATCCTGCTCAAAGCCATGGCCATCGGTGGTATCTACGATTTTATCATTGGCACGTTTCACTGGTGGGGCGAAGTTTTTACTTCTCGCGCCCTGCCTTTTATGAAGGGCATTGCTG
>RQOI01000174.1 GCA_003854995.1 Candidatus Zhuqueibacterota bacterium | reverse complement strand
TTCATCGATGAAGCGGCCAGGAGGTTTGCTATCCGCCTGAAAAAGGCTGATATCAAAAAAAGGCTGAAAGAGGGATATCTGGCGCGAGCAGAGCGAGACGCTGATCTCAACCGCGAGCTCGATATCCTCTCTCTTGGGCCAGTTTAAATTATCAACCCCTGGATATTAAAACCATATGCCCTCACCTCATCGCGGCGAGGTCTATCTCGTCAATTTAGACCCTACCATAGGATCGGAAATAAAAAAGACCAGGCCAGCGGTAATCATTCAAAATGACGTTGGCAACCAATACAGCCCGATCACGATTATCGCCCCGATCACAAGCGGCGATAAGGCCGTTTATCCGGTGGAAGTCGAGGTGAAAAAGTCGGAGGGCGGATTAGATAATAATTCGCTGATTTTACTCAATCAAATCAGAACAGTGGATCAGCAAAGGCTGGTTAAACGGCTAGGTAGGCTAGATGATCAAACCATGGGCAAGGTTGATCAAGCCATTATGATCAGTCTTGGTCTAATTAAAATATAACCCTCCGCCCTACTTAACCTGGATTTTTCACAAACGCCTCACACAAAGCTGCTAAAATACAAAGAAACATATGTACCATCGTTTAACAGATTTGCACATTAGGCCAAAATGGAATAGCCCCCATCAACGACGATGGTCTGACCCTGTATCTGATCCGAAAATGCGCTGCACAGATAGAGCGCCACATTGGCAACATCATCGGGCGTGGTCAATCGTCCGGTGGGTGTGCGCTTTTTGGATTCTCCCAAGAGTTCATCTCGATTGGGGAAATATTTGAGCGCATCGGTGTCGACGGTGCCGGCAGAGACCGCATTCACCTTGATGCCTTTGGGCGCCAGTTCAATGGCGAGGTGACGGATGAGCGATTCCAGCGCCGCCTTGGACGCGCCCACTGCCGCATAGTTGGGAATGGCGCGCACCGAGCCGAGACTGGAGACCGCGACGATGGCGCTGCCCTCTCGCATCAGCGGCAGCGCGTACCGGGTCAATGGCAGCAGGGTGCCGGCATTGATGTCCATGGTCCAGTGCCAATGGCGCTCCGTCAACTCCATCGCCGGCTTGAGCACGCCGGATGCCGCATTGCTGATGAGAATGTCGAGTTTGCCGAATTCTCGCTCGATCTGCTCGATCATCTGCTGAATGTTATCATACTCTCCGACATTGGCGCGGATCGCCAGCGCTTGTGAACCCTGCTCTGAGATCAAACGAATGGTCTCGTCCGCTGCGGCGCGCTGGCGCAGATAATTGATCGCCACGTCAGCCCCTGCCTCGGCGAGCTTGACCGAGATCGCCCGGCCAATGCCGCGCGAGCCGCCGGTGACCAGAGCAACCTTGCCCTTCAATGATATGGTGAAATCTTTCATAGTGGGTCTCTATTTTTCAACGATGGTCAGCTTTTTTTCAACACTACTGTTTCCTGATTGCAGACGATAAAGATATACTCCCGGTGAAACACTTTTCCCGGTCATATCCTTCCCATCCCAAACGACTTTATAGACGCCGCCATGCTGCTGGCGGTCGACCACAGTCCTGACGTGCTGGCCGAGTATATTGTAAATCTTGACGCTGATCTGATGCGGTGACGCGATCTGCGCGACTTGATAGATGATGGATGTGGGCGAGCCGCTGACAAAGGGATTGGGATAGTTTTGCGCGAGATAAAAGTCATTCGGCCCAACGCCGGGTGACGGCTGAAAAATGAGATCGACCTGCTTCAGCAGCCAGTTATTCGGATCGACGCGCATGGCGCTTGGTTCGCTCTCCAGTTCTATCTGATAGGTCTGATACTCTGCCGAAGAGACGAGCGTGTCCAGCACGACGCCGCTCGCAGTCGTAAATTCGATTTCAATTGGCGCTGTGAACTGAAAGTCAAGCCACTGCTGCTGTCTGATATCGAGCGTCACCGTGCAGCCGCGCTCGTCCCTTTCATAGTCCCAGGCGATATCAAGGTCCGGATAGCCCGCCTGATAGATCCACTGATCAAAGAACCAGTCCAGATCCTGCGCCGATTGTTCTTCTGCCAGCTGGATGAAATCGACGATGAAGGCATTCGAATAGGCATAGCGTTGCGCCCAGCTCTGCAGGGTGCGCCAAAAGGCATCGTCACCGATGGTCCAGCGCAGCATGTGCAGCACCCAGGCGCCCTTTTGATAGATCGTGCCGCCCCACATATAGTCCGGATCATAGATCGGAAAATGACCGCGCCGCGCCACCTCGGCGAAAAAAGTCTGCGACAGCGCGTTCATATAACCGGCCAGGTGCTCCCGGCCGTAGAGCGACTCAAAATAGAGCGCCTCGGAATAGGTGGCAAAGCCCTCGTTCAACCAGATATCCCGCCAGTCCGCCAGCGTGACCAGGTCGCCCCACCAGTGATGCGCCAGCTCGTGCGCAATGATGTAATCGTAGCGGTTATCGCCGGTGATCAGCTCATGCGAATAGGTGGTCATCGTCTGATGCTCCATGGCGCCGCGGTTATAGGCCTCTGCCATACTGTAACGGTCAAAAGGATAAGGCGCAAAGTGCGTTTCGAAAAAGTCCAGCATCTGCGGCAGGTTCTTCCAGTCGTTTTCAGCGGCTGCGAGGTGGTCCGGAAAGACGTAGAATGCGAGCGGGATCGAGTCGCCGGTGATGGAGTTATAGGATGTCTGCAATGTGGAATAATCGCCGACCGCGATGGCCACCAGATAGGTGGCGATCGGATGCGTCTCTCGCCAGTGAACCGTCTTCGTGGC
>RQOI01000173.1 GCA_003854995.1 Candidatus Zhuqueibacterota bacterium | reverse complement strand
TTTTTCATCTAAAGCTCCTTCAATTTAATATTTTTTATTCATTCAGAGTTATCACATCTTATTGCGCTCAATCTCGTGCTGTCTTGCGACGGACGGTCGTCAACTTTAATTTCGTCGTCTGATGCGTCTTTTTCGTCCGGGTGCAGTCAGCGCTGCCGCGCAGGCAGGACTTTGGCCTCTAGATGGAAACCTGGGTGACTTTGCCTGTAATAGTGAAATTCTTTTTCAGCGTTCCGCCGGAAAAGGCCCCATCGCTGTACAGACCATCCGTATTTGTCCCCGTCGCAGAACCACCCGTGTGGACAGAATAGGTCACACCACTCATGAGTCTTGGGGAGGAAAGAACGATATAGTAAACATTGCGCACCGGTTTGAAGGTCACTACATCGTCTCCGCTGGCATCCTCAATATGAAGAAGAGACGATGCGGATAAAGTTGCGGGAATGAAGATGATGACAGAATTTTGCGTCGACGTCGCACTCGGAGTTTCGATCATATGCCCGGCATTGGGTCCAGTGGCGATGAACAGTCCGCCTGCTATTTTAAATGTTCCATTCACATCAAATCCCACTTCAGGTTGCGAGGTCGGACCGTGCACCACGACCGTTCCTGCGGTGACCGTGGTGTTGCCGTTGCTATCCAGGCCATCGCCGCGCGAACAGTTCACTGCCACATAGCCGCCATGAATGGTCAGATGGCTGCCATCATTCCTTTCGGTCCGTTGACCTTTTGTGGCATTGAAACCATCATCAGTTGCCACCAAATGAATCGCGCCGTCATTGATGGTGATGTCGCCGCTCACGGTTATGCTGTTGCCATTCAGGGCGATTTGAACGACTTGCGAATGATCCCAGCTGTAATCTCCGCTCTCTTCATGATGCCAGCTATTTGCGGCCATTGCTTCGACCAGCGATTGCGAATAGACCGCCGGGCTCTCCTCGCCAACAGGGTCCTTTTGGTCATCCACAACCTGCTCATCGTCAACTGATATGGGATCAAATGTTCGTTCGCACGCTGTGAAAATTGGCGATAGACAAGCGCAAATCAGCAGAAAGATTTTTTCGCTTTTTCGCATCTCAGTACTCTCCGAACAATCGTCTGTTTTTGCTCATCATAATGGCGCCAACCCTAATAGAACATTGAATTTCGTAGGCTTTCCTGTTGTCCAAAGACGCTATCGATTCCGGTGCCATATTTGGAAAAACCGCGTTGCTGCAAATGAAACTTGCGTATCAACTCAATCGCCCAAATCGGGACAAGACTTTCGACCTTGATTTCCAGAATCACGGGTGAATCGTCGCACCTGGCGTCAATAGGATCATCGTAGTAAATCATGTCCTCTTCATGGTATGCCAGTTCAATGGAACCGTTGGTGGGTCGGCAACAGAGCTGACGATCAAAGGTGACCCTGCCATACTCTTCCAGTTCCGTCACATAAGGCTCACGAAAGTAGCGGACGTGTAAGGTGGGCTGGGCGTTGTGCCAGTAGATCAATTCCTCAAAACTATCCATTTGCGCTTTGATGACGGGTTCTCTTCGCTCGCTGTATTCGGGATGGAACAAGGTCGGCCAGCGTTCAAGCGGAACGCTGCTGCGCTTTTTCCAGATCACGCTGGCGTTGCGATACTTGATCTCCGGCCAGATGACATCTGTCGCCTGTCGGCCGTAAAAACGGGCGCGCATCTTGTACCGCGTCAGCTTGCGGAACTTGGTGTCGTAATAGAATTTCAGATCCGG
>RQOI01000655.1 GCA_003854995.1 Candidatus Zhuqueibacterota bacterium | reverse complement strand
CGAATCCTTTTGCCGCCGCTGTCCTGGCAAAATCGCTGGTCTGCTGCGGCATCCGGTGCGCCGACAAGGTGAATGTCTCAAATTCAATGTTAAAGTAGGCCAGATACTCCTCTGCAGCCTGCATGATGGGCGCATCGGACGCACTGCCCATGACTATCGCGACTTTCATTCTTCTGCTGCTCTCGTTCTAAAGGTGGAAGCGATGCCGTCCAGCTGCCGCAGGTACTGATATTTGGGCTGGCCGGGCGCATAGACGGACAAATCGATCAGGTAGAGGCGACCATCGCCCTCGTCATAGAAACCATATGACCGGAACGGCCCGCCCATGACGTGCTTGTCATTTTGCCACACCCCATCCAGGCGGATGGCGTAACGGCCGTTGAAATCCACGATGTTTTCCTGCACTTTCATCGTGTCGTCTTCATAGATGTAATCGCCATCATAATAGTTGGCAATGATATCGGCTCTCTTTTGCACCATCCATTCCTTTGACAGCAGGGATGGATCGTCCGTCGGCTCCCAGTAGACAGAAAACCAGCGTTGCGGATTAACTCGGCGCAGCCAGACATAGCGAATTTCGCTCGAATCGACGGCGACAAAATAATCATGTTGCACCCGAATACTCCAGCCGTGCTTTTCCATGAGTTTTTTACTGATATCCTGCTGCTCAAAATGAACATAGAGCGATTTCAGGACATTCGCCGCCATATTTTCATCGAACAATTTGAACATACGCTCGCCATTCTCGCGCAGATTTTTTCGCAAAGTGGGAATATCTCTGGACACCGCCAGCACCAGCAGCTGATTTTTCGCCCAGGGATCGGTCTTGTTGAACAGAAAAGCGCTGTCCGCCTCTATGCGGGACTGCGAGCCGGCGATGAGTTTTTCGAGCAATTCACCCATTTCTCCCTGCACCTCCAGGGTTCCGACGACGAGCAGATTGGGGAAACGCGTCAGCTTTTTCAGCTCGGCAGGATTTTTCTGCAAAAGATTGAAAATCGATTCGGGCTGCGGCGTATTGATCGTTCTATCCATGACCGCCAGTACATCGTCGCCGATCGCTGCCCATTCAGTCGAGTCAGCGATGACGATGATCTTGTCCAGAGAGCCCAGCGACTCCCGCTTCATGCTGCACGAGAGAGCGATGAGGAGCAGGAGTGCGATGCCAAGTGCGAAGATAACATGTTGTTTTCTATTCATTGCGCGGACCTCCATTCTGCAAAGGGGCATACTGAATATTTTCAGGCGCTATTCGCACCTCGCGCCGGAGGGCAAAGATGACGCCGCCAGGAATCGTTGCGGCGATGCCAATAATATACGCAAGAAATTCAAATGTCACAACCTTTGATGCGGCGAGTCCTATGGTCGAAAAGAGGGCGACAGCTGATTGCTCGCGTACGCCTATGCCGCCAAAGGAAATGGGCAGACTGGCAAACAGGGCGACGATGGGGATGAAGATGAAGAAATAGAGCATATTGGCGCTCACTCCCAGGGACAGGGCCGCATAATAGTGCGTCATGATGCGCAACACCTGCACAAAGATCGACGTTCCGAGGAGCTGGAGGAGCACCAGTCGATGATGCCTGATTTGATTGGTGGCCATATAGATCTCATGAATTTTTTCGCTGATAAAATTCGGCAACAGGGGCTTGAAGAGACGCCCCAAAGCCCTGCCGGCGGGCTCATTAAAAAGCAAAAACAGGGTTCCCATCCAGATGACCAGCACAATGCCGATGAAATAGACAATGCCCATCGACGAGAGCAGCCGCACTCGCGTGACTGAGACAACCATCGCGATCGACGTCAAGGTGAAAAAACCGATGAATCTGTCGAACAGGACGGATGACACGGCGACCGTCGTATCACCCGCATGCCGCGCCACATCATAAATTCGAAAGGCATCGCCTCCGACATTGCCGATGAGAAAATTGTTGAAAAACAGACCAACGTGATAATAGGACAATGCGTGCAAAAATGAACAGCGCGCACTTTGAGATCGCAACAACAGAAACCACTGAAAAGCGCCTAAAAAGTTGCTGCACGCAAAGATGCCTGCGCCGACGAGCACCCACCCCCACTTGGCTGATTTGAGCTGCAGGATGACATTTTCAATGCCAATTTCATGAACGAGCCAAATGATGAGCACGATGCTGATGAGAATTTTGCCGATAGTCGCAACCGTTTGTCGACGCCGTCTGTTCAGATTCTCTCCCGCATAATTTTATCACAATGAAATCGTCAATTCGTCGCCGTCTCTTCTTTCCGCGCCTGAATGTCCTCTAGCTTTCTCTGCGCTTCGGGATCGTCCGGATGCACTTTCTGCCATTCCTGCAGAATCGCAATGGCCTCGTCATAGCGCCCATCCCGGTCAAGAAGGGTTACATAGGCGCCGACGACCTCGGGATTTGTCGGCTCTTCATTGTAGGCAAAGGCGGCGAGCCGCATAAAGTCATCCGGTCTGCCGGCAAAGTGATAGTATTGGCCAACCTGAAGCGGCAATCGTACATCCGGCGCCGGGATGACCTCGAAGGGCATGACTTGCTCCATCTTTTCGAGTATTTGCCCCAGTTTGTCGTACCGCTGCTCCGTCAAATAGACATGCGCCAGCCGCAAAAAGGCAGCGCGGTAATTTTGCAGCAGGCCAATGATGTTGTCATTGAAATAGACATCCGGATTGTTGAGATTGCGATATTGAAACACCTGGGTCAGGTTTTTATCGAGCTTTTCTGCGTTCACTTTATCGACTTTGTGCGGCACCAATTTGAAATCCAGACCATCCATGCGCAGATAATCGTTGAGATTGACTTTATTCTGGTCCGACACTGTGACCGCAAAGTAGATGGGTTTGTTCCAGCTGTTGGCGCCGATGATGTTCAAAACCATATAATCCTGTATGCGTATCGCCTGGCCAAAAACTGTCGGCTCAATGGTGACGCTGAGCGTCGTATCCCGCAAAGACTCCTGATCTGCCAGCGAGACGAATTCCTGCACATCCTGCAACGCCTTGAGGCGCGCCCGGGCGGGCACCGGAATCTTGATCTCACGCGTCTTCCACGGAATGATCTCCAGCTTGCCGATCTGTTCGTCGTTCAAGCTGATCGGCACCCTTGGCTCCTGGTTCTTCAGTTGCTTGATATACCAGGGCGTATTAAGCAGGCTCAGGTTGACGACGCGCACATCGCGGCGTATATTGTAGACATACTGCAAAAACCAGAGCGGGAACGTATCATTGTCGCCATTGGTGAAAATGATCGCATCCGGCTCGCAGGTTTGCAGGATGTTGTAGGAATAGTCATATGCGACGTAATCTCCGGTCCGATCGTGCTCGTAATAGTTGTGGGCGATCAGATTCACCGGCACGGCCAGCGCAAAAATGGCGATGAAGAGGATCGCCAGGCCGTTTCGAACCGCCTTTTTCTGCTGCATGGATTCTTTCAGCCACTCGAGGACCGAGGTGACGCCCAGGCCGATCCATATGGCAAAGGCAAAGAATGATCCGACAAAGACATAATCCCGCTCGCGCGGCTGTGGGTCCTCCTGATTCAAATAGATGACAATGGCGACGCCCGTCAGGAGAAAGAGGAGCGCGATGAAGGAGGCATGCCGCCAATACTTGAAAAAGTGATGGAACATGCCGAGCAATCCGAGCAGAAATGGCAAAGCCCACAAGCCTCTGAGTGAGATCAATTCCGTGATGAAACCATCGGCGCCGAGCGTACTGCCCTTGCCGATGAATTGCCAGCCAAAATATCGCCAGTACATTTTGTTCAACTGGTAATTCCACATGAATTGCATCTGTTTGGCAAAATTATAAGTCTCATAATTGTCGGTCTTGTTTTCATACTTGAACTGCCAGTCTGGCGGCAATCCCTGATAGCGACGCGGCAAAGTGCTCCAGCTGCCGTATTGTTCACGGTTCAGATAGCTCACCATGCCCTTGATCGTCTCCGGATCGTTCTCATCCACCGCCGGATTCAAATTCGAGCGAATGTAAATCATCGTATAACTGGAATAGCCAGTCAGGATCAGTGTGAGAGCCATCAGTGCCAGGGTGAGCACTTTGTGCTTGTTATGACTCAAATAGACGCCGAAGAGTAAGAGCAGGATGACGGCGACCAGCGTCCATGCGCCCCAAGCGCCGGCCATGCGCGGGATATATTGCACGACGCCCGGATAGATCACTGCAAAGGCGAGCACAATGACAGCGAGAAAAGAGGTATAGATTCGAAAACTGAACTCGTCCTTTTTATTCGGGGTTAACAGCGCTATGGCGATGAGAATGCCGCCCATGACAACAAAGTTACCGAGCAGAGGGATGCCGGCGGATAAGCCGACGGCCAGCACGACCAAAGCCACCAGCAGCGTGATGCCAATGTAGGTGGCGAACTTTTTAAAGGTGACGGCGCGACCATGCGAATCGAGGTACTTGAAAAAGATCACCAGAAAGATAGCCGGCAGGGCGAGAATCATGAGCAAATGGACGGCGATGGCGAGTCCAACGACATAGGCGATGATGAGCAGATAGCGCTCGCTGCCCGGCTGATCCGCTTTTTCCAGCCAGATGAGGATGAGCCAGACGATGGCGGATGTGAACAACATGCTGATGGCATAGACCTCAGCTTCGACGGCGTTGAACCAGAAGGTATCGGTGAAGGCAAAGCCCAGAGCGCCGATCAGACCGCTGGCCACCAGAATGATGCTGTCGAATGCATCTTTCGGCTCGCCGCGCCATTGCTTGATCAGACGCACGATGATCAGATACAAGAATAAAACAGTGAAAGATGATGAAAGAGCCGAGATGACATTCACGCGCAGACCAATGTCCGCAGCGATGGGAAGCATGGTGAAGATTCGTCCCAATAAAAGATAAAAGGGCGCGCCCGGCGGATGCGGAATGCCAAGAATGTAAGAGCAGGTGATGAATTCGCCGCAGTCCCAGAAAGATGTGGTGGGCGCAATGGTTCTGAGATACACGATCAACGAAACCAAAAATGCTAGTCCGGCAAAAAGTCGATTGAACATCCTGTACTTTTGCATTCTCACTCCTCGTATCTACATTCTGACATTTTTTTCAATGATCCGGATAGCCTTGGCTGCCGAATCGTCCCAGTTCCAGCGCTCAGCCCAACGACGGGCATTGTCCGCCAGAGATTCTCTCTTTTCATGATTCTGCAAGAGATCGACGACCGAATTCGCTAATTTTGTTATATTGCCATACTCATACAAAGTTCCGGTTTTTCCATCGATCACGGAATCGATGAGTCCAGGCGAATACGCCGCCACAACGGGCACGCGGCAGGCGTTCGATTCAATGACGGTCAAGCCCCACCCCTCTTTCGATGAGGGATTGACGACAATCCATGATTCGTTGATCAGGCGCACTTTTTCCGCATGCGACACATGACCTGTGAACTCGACATTTTTATCCACTGCCAGCTGTCGCGCGAGTTGGCGCAATTCCGGCAGCGCATCCCCATCGCCGATGATTTTCAGCATCACATCCGGAATCTTTTCCACGATCGCGGGCATTGCCCTGATGATATGGTCGACACTCTTGTATTTTTTTATACGCCCGAGGTAACCGATCACGGGTGAAGAGCTCTTCTTTCCCGGCAAGACCTCATAGCGCTGCAAATCGACTGCATTTGGCAGCAAATCGATCTCCGACTTTATGCCCCAGTGCCGCAGCTCCGCGCGCGTGCTCTCGGAGACGACGGCAAAAGGCGTGCTGCGATAGATGAATCGCACCAAAAATTCCGAAAGATAGACATAAGAGCCATACTGGAATGAGACCTCGAGAAAAATATGTTTGCCAAAAAAATGATGCGCAATGGCGACGATCGGCTCCTTGACGAACAGCGGCGTGTAGAAGGGTATTTTGTTGAGATCATCGAACACCAAATCAATGCGCTCGCGGGCGCGCAACTCGCGATAGGCCCGCGGAACAGTATAGTTAAAAAAATCGCGTTGGCCGCGTCGGACGATGCGCACGCCGTCGAGCGTCTCTTCAAAAGGTGCGTCTTGATAGTGACAGCTGAGCAGTGTCACCCGATGCCCGGCTGCGACGACGCGTTTGAATATCTCGTGAAAGTGTACTTCAGCGCCACCGCCCAGCGGATGGGTGATGTCCTGCCAGTTGATCACAAGTATATGAAAAGATCGAGATGCCATGGCTCAATCCTTTTTCTCCGCAACGACGCCAATGTCCATGAACGTGTAGAAAGCTATCCTTTGCTTTTTAAAATAGCCGCGCCATCGATCGCGAAGAGCTGAGAGCACGGGCACACGGCGAGGATAGAGCGGCAAGCGGATGCCGACCTTTTTCAGCGCCTGGCGCGTCGCTCGATAGAAAAAGCTGGGCCGCATCCAGTCGCCATAGGCGCTGCGCACCAGGTAACCGGCCTCTGTATGCAGCCGCTTCAACTGGCCGATCGAAAATTCGGTCTCCCAGCCGGCAAACCATCTATTGAGCCAAATGAGCAGATGTTTGACGACCGTGTAAAGATGGAATCTTTGCGGCACATCGGAAATGTGCCGACCGCCGATCTTTGTGGCGTAATAGCTCTCCTTGAGAATATCCTCAGGATTTGTGAAATGTTCGAGCAAACCCTGATGAAAGATGATGTCAATGGAATCGGCCTTGAACGGCATGTGAAAAGCGTCGCCGCGCACGAGATGGATTGTCTTTTGCTGTTTCAGCGCCAGCTCTCTAATGCGACGCAGTGAATTGACGGCATAGTCGAGCACAAACGCCTGCGCGCCAAGATCGACGAGCTTGAGGCTATCTCTGCCGGAGCCGGCGCCAACTTCCATGATCCGCTTGTTCTCGATGTCACCGACGGCGCGAATCTGGTCGATGATCCGTTCCGAATTTGCATAGACCTCCTCGATCGATTGCTCCCAAAAGAGCTCCCATATGTGCTGATTATGCTGCCTGGTTGCCGTCATTATCTCTTTTCACGTCAGAAGCGAATACAGTCCGGCGACAATTTGGCTCAGCCCACCCATGCCAGATTGTATCTGCCCTTAAAATGGTTGTTGAAATAGGTCCTCGTATTGACATGGTTGCTCTCGACAAGCTGCGGATCACGCTCCACAAGATCGAAGGCCTCTTTGCGGGCTCTGTACAAGATGTCAATGTCATGGATGACATCGGCGATTTTCAGCGCCGGCAATCCGCTCTGTTTGGTGCCGAAAAACTCCCCCGGACCGCGCAATTCCAAATCTTTGTCAGCGATTTTGAATCCATCGGTCGTCGCAGCCATCACATCCAGCCGTTCGCGGGCATCGCCGCTGAGCGCGCCATAGGCGATGAGGATGCAATACGACTGTTTGTCACCGCGTCCGACGCGGCCGCGCAATTGATGCAGTTGCGCCAGACCAAATCTTTCCGCGTGCTCGACGACCATGACGGTCGCGTTCGGCACATCTACACCGACCTCAATCACCGTTGTACAGACGAGGATATCGATATCGCCGTTCTTGAAGGACGCCATGGTGGTCTCTTTTTCGTCGCTCTTCATGCGGCCATGCAACAAACCGACGCGATAGTCCTTGAATGTCGTAGCGCGCATCGCTTCATAGCTCTCGACAGCGGATTTCAGATCGCTCTTTTCCGATTCCTCCACGAGTGGAAAGACAGTAAAGACCTGAGCGCCACTTTTGACCTGCTGCCGGACAAAGTCATAGATCTTTTTCCGCTGCGAGTCGGATCTCCATGCGGTGACGACCGGTTTTCGTCCGGCCGGCAGTTGATCGATGATCGAGACATGGAGATCACCGTACAGCGTCAATGACAAGGTCCGCGGAATAGGCGTCGCTGTCATCACCAGCACATCGGGATTCTGGCCCTTTTTCTTCAGCATCGCGCGCTGCATGACGCCAAATCGGTGCTGCTCATCCACGATGATCAGGCCGAGTTTGCAGAATTCCACCTGCTCCTGGATGAGGGCGTGCGTGCCGATGACGATCTGCGCCCGTCCGGACGCAATGTCTGCCAAAATTCCGGCGCGCAGCGTTTTGGGCTGCCCTCCCAGAAGCAGCACGGCTTGTACATCGATGGTCTGCAACAGGTGATAGATGGTTAAAAAATGCTGTTCTGCCAAAATTTCGGTCGGCGCCATCAGTGCTGCCTGGTAGCCATTCTCAACGGCGATGAGAATGGTCACCAGGGCGACGATCGTCTTGCCCGAGCCGACATCTCCCTGCAGCAGCCTGTTCATCGCTTTGGTAGATTTCATATCCGCGCGGATCTCGTGCAGAACCTTTTTTTGCGCCTCTGTCAGGTCAAAGGGCAAGGCGTCGATGAGCCGCTTCACCTTATCGCCGACCTTATCAAACGCAATGCCGCCGGCCTCTGCGGTGAACCTTTTGCGGCGAAAAGCCAGCATCAGCTGCATGAAAAACAGCTCGTCAAACTTGAGTCGATGTCTGGCGGCCTCGAGCGCCGCAAAAGAGTCTGGATAATGGATATGCTTGAGCGCCTGCACGAGCGGCATGAGGTTCTGACTCTCGCGCAGATGCGCCGGCAAAATCTCTTCGACCTTTGCCGAAAGGCCTTCCATCATCCGGCCGGTGATTCGGCGAAAGCCGCGACTGTCAAATCCGACCCTGGTGAGCGCTTCGCTCGATGGGTAGACCGGTACGATCTTGCCGGTGTTGAAGCCGACGTTCTCCTTATCGTCGCCCAGCAGATCGAATTCAGGATGCGTCATTTGATAGACGCCAAAGCGCGACACTTTGCCGCTCACGGCGAGCCATTCGCCGACGATGAACTTTTTTTGCCAATATCGGACGTGCGAGAACCAGACGCACGTCAAAATCGACGTATTGTCGCTCAGCGCCAGCACAAATCGGCTTTTCCGCCCGGCCTGCACATCAGCCTGAATGATCCTGCCGACGACAGTCGCGTCTTCGTTCTCCTTGAGATCGCGAATGGGCGTCACGGTCGAGCGGTCCAGATAACGACGCGGGAAATAGTAGAGCAGATCTTCCAGCGTCGCAATGCCGGCGTCGCCGAGAGCGAGTGCACGTTTGGGGCCAATCGACGCGAGCACTTGAACTGATTGTTCGAGAAAGCCTTGCTGCGCTTTCATGGCCTGAGGTCGAATCAGTATTGAGAAAGAACAGTGTATTCGAACGTTTTTTCGCCATCAGCCGGGATGGCGACGGTGAACTCGACGCGATCGGCCGTCTTTTTCTTCACCGGCGGCGTCGGGCCGACGAGTTGCCAAGCACCCCACCAATGCTCGATGACGGTCACATTCACCGGCTCTTTTTTATGATTGCGCAGGGCAATCTGGATCGTCTGCTGGGTGCTGCGCTTGCTGATCCTTTGCATCTCTTTTTCGACCCGTTCGCCGACGATATCAAACGCATTACCCATGGTCAAGCGGACGGTCTCGTCCTTTGGCGTATGATCAATGGCATCTTCGCCGATGAATTCCTGCGATCCATCGCTGTCATTTTTATAGACGCGCACCTTGCCTTTTGGCAAAGGCAGTCCGAGGCCATTCTCCTTTTTATTGTCAAACTCGAGCGTCACCTTGACTTTCTTGCCATCGCGCGCACCATCGTAGCTGTAGACTTTGAGGACCGTTGCATTTTGCGGCGCAAACAGCGACACCTGTTTGACCTGTTTGTCTCTGATGGTGGCGGGGCGCTGCAGCGTATAGAGGTGATATTCGAAAAATTCTCTCTCTGCAAATCCGGCCTCAGCATCAGCTGCCATGGCGTACATCTCTTTCCGCAGCGGCCGGATCGGCGCTTCCCGGACGCGGTTGACATCGCCGGCGACGAGTTTGAGCTTGGCGTCCGTGTAAGTGGCGCCAGAGTTGTTCTCAATGGACACCCAGCCGGCCAGGTCCAGTTGAGTGTCCTGTTCGTTCACCACAGCGACATATTCGGCATGCCAATTGATGCCGGACGTGAGATAGCTCAATTCCGATGTCTGCGCGCCGGATTTCGTCGCATTCAACAGCCAGCTGAGCGTCGGTCGCGTGATCAGACCTTCGGGAAGGTGCGGAAAAATGATGCTCTCGATGGCAGTGCTTTTCACCGCCCGAATCTGCCCGTCCTCCTTCCGGATGACGACGTCGCCGCCGGCGGCGCTGAGCAGCAGACCCTGTTCTGTGCCGCCGTCCCTGATCGTGATGATGACGCTTTGATCAATATACTTTTGCAGCAGCCGATCAGTGCCGACCAGATCATACTCAAAATTCTGTTCCAGCAGCGTTATGCCGGTCGGATCGGATAAAGATTTGAAATGCACAGATGTCGGATCGATCTGCGCTGCGACATCGACATACTTGTACTCCTGTACACCCTTGCTGAACTCGATGTCCCGAACCTGCCGCACCAGCGCCAGATTGTCGTTATAAATTGTCACCGCAACCATCGGCTCAGCAGTGCAGACTTTGACCATGCCGATCAGCACCCATATGAAAGCCAGTTTTTTCATGACGGTCCCCTAACATTGCTTGTGTCTTTTTATCATCATCTCTCTTTTCCACTATCAGTGGTCCGGGTATGATGGACACATCCTGCGAAGGCTCTCAGTTCGACGGCGCATCACTCGCCGAGCAAGAGTTGCAGGCTGGTCCTGAGTTTTTCCAGACTGGTCTGCCAGTCCTGTTTTTTCTGTTTTTCCTTATCCACGACCTCTTTTGGCGCGCGCGCGACAAAATCCTCATTCGCCAGCTTTTTTGTCAGGCCATCCAGTTGTCCCTCCAGGCGCACGATCTCTTTTGCCAATCGATTCTTTTCCACATCGACATCGATGAGATCTGCCAGGGGGACGAACAGCTCTATGCCCGGCAGCACAGCGCTGGCGGCGACCGGTGGTCGATCGACGTTGAATGAAACGTTCGCGATCCGCGCCAGTTTCTGTATTGACACGACATTTTCTTTCAGGAATGATATCGCATCCGCATCGTTCGAATGAACGATCAGATCCGCTTCCTTACCCGGCGGCACGTTCATTTCACCGCGAATGTTGCGTATACTGCCGATGATTTGCTGCAGCAGGACCATGTCCCGTTCAGCCGTCCGGTTGTGCCATTTTTTTTCATCGCGCGGATAGGGCGCATGCATGATAGAGCTCGTCTCGCCATTCCGGCCGGGCAAGGCGTGCCATATCTCTTCGGTGATGAAAGGCATGAACGGGTGCAACAGGCGCAGGATATGATCGAGTACTATCAGCGCGATCGATTTGACCACGAGCTGCCCGCGCGGATCACTCTCATCGTACAGGCGGATTTTCGCCTGTTCGAGGTACCAGTCGCAGTATTCTGTCCAGACAAAAGAATAGAGCGCATGCGTCGCATCATTCAACTTGAAACTGTTCAGCGCGCGATCGATGACGTGCACGGCCTTGCACATGCGGCTCAGGATCCAGCGATCGGCGAGCGTCAGCTCAGTGCTGACGTGATCGAGGTCCAATAATTTCTCATCCTCGCGAATATTCATCAACACGAATCGGCTAGCATTCCACAGTTTATTGGCGAACTTTTGTCCGAGCTCAGTGCTCGCCTGGTCAAAGCGAATGTCGCCGCCCATGGGCGTCGAATAGAGCAAGGTCAGGCGGACCGCATCAGCGCCGTAGGCCGGAATGCCTTCTTTGGCAGAGGCGTTCTCCAGCGCAAATTTGCCGATCGTCCGCTTGTCAGCGCCGTTGAAGAGCCACATCGGATCCGGTGAATTGCCCAGGGATTTGGACATCTTGCTGCCTTTGAGATCGCGAATCATGCCATTGAAATAGACGTCCGAGAAGGGAATATCGCCCATGAACTCGAGCGACGCCATGATCATGCGCGCGACCCAGAAAAAGATGATATCCGGACCCGTGACGAGCGTATTGGTCGGGAAGAATCTAAAGTCATCCGTCCTGTTCGGCCAGCCGAGGGTGCTGAATGGCCAGAGCCATGAGGAGAACCACGTATCGAGGACATCCTCATCCTGGCAAAGAGTGCTGCTGCCGCACTCGCTGCACTCGAGCGGTTCTTGCCGCGACACGGTGATGTGCCCCTGGTCGCAGTACCAGGCCGGAATGCGATGGCCCCACCAGATTTGCCGGCTGATGCACCAGTCGCGAATGTTCTCCATCCAGTAGAAATAGGTCTCCTGCCAGTGGCTGGGATGAAATTTTATCTTGCCGGAGCGCACCGCTTCCAGCGCCGGCTTGGCCAACGGCTGCATCTTGACGAACCACTGCGCGGACATGTATGGTTCGACGACGTCATCGGAACGATAGCAGCGCGGCACAGAAATGGTCTTTTTTTCTTCAGCGCGAAGCAGATCCAGCGCCCGCAGATCAGCGAGAATGCGCTTGCGCGCGCTGAATCGATCCAGGCCCTTATACGGTCCGGCGTTTTCATTCATGGTGGCATCGGGATTGAGGACATTGATCTGCTCCAGATGGCAGCGCAGGCCCACCTCAAAATCATCAAAGTCATGCGCGGGCGTGATTTTCACAGCGCCGGAACCGAGCTCCGGATCAGCGTGTTCATCCGCCACAATCGGGATATCGCGGTCGGTGAGCGGCAGATGCACCTTTTGGCCAATGAGGTGTTTATAGCGCGCATCATCCGGATGCACGGCCACAGCGGTATCGCCGAGCATGGTCTCCGGTCGCGTCGTCACCACGACAATTTCGCCGTCGCCATCAGCGAGCGGATAGGCGATGCTCCAGAATCCCCCCTCTTCATCGCGATTGACGACCTCTTCATCCGCCAGCGCAGTGTGGCAGCGCGGGCACCAGTTGATGAGGCGACGGCCGCGATAGATCAGGCCGCGCTCGTACAGAGCGACGAAAACTTCCCGAACCGCAGCGGACAATTGTGGGCTCATGGTGAAGGCCTCGCGGTCCCAATCGCAGGCCGCGCCGAGTTTGCGCAGCTGTTTGAGGATGATGCCGCCGTATCTCTCCTTCCACTCCCACACGCGCTCGAGGAACTTGGCCCGGCCGAGATCGTCGCGCGTCAGATTTTCCGCGCGCAGCGCCTGTTCAACCTTGTTTTGCGTCGCGATGCCGGCGTGATCGGTCCCCGGAATCCACAAAGCCTCATAGCCCTGCATCTTTTTCCAGCGAATGAGCAAATCCTGGATCGTGTTATTCAAGATATGCCCCATGGTGAGCATGCCGGTCACATTGGGCGGCGGGATGACGATAGTATAAGTGGGCTTGTTCGAGCGTGCATCAGCGTGAAAAAACTTGTTCTCTTCCCAGATTTTATACCATTTATCTTCAACCAGAGTCGGATTATAGACTTTGTCCATTATTCCCTCAAGAATGCGATTGCACGTAACACTCGTAAAAATAAAAGGTAGGAAATATACTCAAATGGTCATAAATAGTCAATGAAATTTAAGCAGCCGGCGTAAAAGGTCAGTTATGGGTAAGGCAGATAAAACATCAACACCAAGTAACGAAAACACGAATGTCAAAGGAATAGCTAAATCACT
>RQOI01000012.1 GCA_003854995.1 Candidatus Zhuqueibacterota bacterium | reverse complement strand
GAGCACTATGCCCGGCCCGCGGAGACGCGCGCGCTGTTTGAGAAATTGGGGTGGACGACCATTGCAGCGTTCCAGACCCGCAATCCGATCCACCGCTCGCACGAATACTGCACCAAAATCGCCATGGAAGTGTGCGATGGCGTTTTCATTCATCCCATTGTCGGCAAACTAAAGGCCGATGACATTCCGGCCGATGTCCGGATCAAGTGTTACGAGATATTGCTGGCAAAATACTATCCGCCAGAACGCGTCGTGATGAAGGTCTACCCCATGGAGATGCGCTACGGCGGTCCGCGCGAAGCCGTGTTGCACGCCATTTTCCGCCAAAACTATGGCTGCAGCCATCTCATCGTTGGCCGGGACCACGCCGGCGTCGGCAACTATTACGGTCCTTTTGACGCGCAAACGATTTTTGATGGCCTGGCCGAAGGCGAGCTGCAAATCGAGCCCTTAAAGATCGATTGGACCTTCTGGTGCCACAAATGCGACGGCATGGCGTCGATGAAAACCTGTCCGCATGACAAGGCTGATCGCGTCCTCATCAGCGGCACCGCTGTCCGCGATATGCTCGCCAATGGCGAGACGCTGCCAAAAGAATTCAGCCGCCCGGAAGTGGCGGATATACTCATTCAGTACTATCAAAAGTTGAAAAATGATCAAGGAGATCGTGCATGACCGAACAGAAAGCGACTAATATCAGCTGGCATGCCGGCGAGATTGGCAAAGCGGAACGCGAGCAGTTTCTCGGACAGAAAGGGATCGTCATTTGGTACACCGGGCTATCCGGCTCGGGCAAATCAACGCTTGCGCACGGCGTGGAAGAAAAGCTCTTTGAAAAGGGGCATTTATGTTATGTGCTCGATGGCGATAATATTCGACACGGCCTGAATAAAAATCTCGGTTTTTCGCCGCAGGACCGGACGGAGAATATTCGGCGCATCGGCGAAGTGGCCAGGCTCTTTGCCGACGCGGGTCTCATCACCATGACGGCGTTCATCTCACCCTATCGCGCTGATCGTCAAATTGCGCGCGAGCTGCTGAAGGACGGCGAGTTCATTGAGATTTACGTCAAGGTGCCGTTGGAGGTCGCGGAACAACGCGATACGAAAGGACTGTACAAAAAAGCGCGCGCCGGTGAAATCAAGGAATTTACCGGCATTTCCGCACCATACGAAGAGCCGCTGAATCCCGAAATGGTCATCGATACGGCCGAACTGTCGCTGCAGGAAAGCGTGGCGAAGGTCATCTCTCACCTGGTCAATGCCGGCATCATTTCAACTGATTAAGTCTGCGTGCTGTTCTTTTCACTCTGCCGGCGATTCGGCAGCGTATTTTTTTAAAAGAGGGCGGAGGTCCTGTCCGCAGCTCTTTTCCATCAATGAAAAGCGCATCGGCAATACCCCACTCGCAAAAGACAGTCCTGTCAGATGTGCGAATTTCCTGCAAGTCGACGGCGTCGCCGAACTCTTGAGCCGCTCTTTTCGCTCGTTCAAAGACGATATTCTGCGCCGGGCACCAGCCATTGGTAAATGCTGTGACGGTCACCTTGCCGGCTGTGAGCTGCGGCTTTTTTTTCGCGCGTATCCAGCGCGGCGGCACCGCCTCGTCCTGAAAGGATTTCCACACGAGGACGGCCATGCCGTTTTTGTCTGCCTTTTTATAGCCCTGCTTTTTGAACCACGAGGCTTTCATCCAGACGGGAATCGACAAGCCCCAGGCAGCGACGCCTTTTCGCCCCATGGCTCGAATGTCTTCTTCAGCGGCTTGCAGCAGCGCTTTGCCGATACCTCTTTTCTGATAGTTGCCAATACCCTGCTTATAGCCATGCACCCAGATGCAGTTGATGAAATAAAGGTCTGCGCCGTCGATCATTGACTGTTCCGATGGCAAATATTGGATCATGCCACACGCTCTGTCGCCATCGACTGCCATTTTAACGCGCAGTCCTTTGTCCTTCATCAACGAATACCATTTCGCTTTGTGATCTCCCGATTCTTTCATGTCGTCGGACCACTCTTCGAGGCAACAGAGATATTGTCCGTGAAACTTTTCCGTCAGATCAATGATGTCCATTGCGATTATCTCCTGTTCGACGCACTATTTTCGACATCGTCACCGGCCATGTCAAATAAAAAATGGACTTAAACATCTGTCTGCGGTGCAATGACTGCTCCGGACGCTGTAAAGACGTCATATTCATCGCCGAATTGCGCCAGAAATTCCAGGCTGAAAGAGCGAAACGTAAAAGAGACCGGCAGCAGGACGACAGATTGTATATACGGGATGATGAGCAGCAAATAGCCGATGCAGCAGGTCAGCAGGCCGGCGACGAGCACGAGAACGAACACAGCAATGCCAAGGATGAGCCAGAGGAGCGCGAAAAGGATGAACTGGCCGAGGTGCGACCAGTGGATGGCCAGGAGACGATTCCAGGCCTGCAGCACATTGACGCGCTGCTTGTACATGATGGGGACGACGAATTCATTGAGCAGCAGATTGATATACGCGAGCGCGATGACAAAGAGCAGCAGCGTGAATCCCATGCGAATCAGAAATGCCCAAGGCACGTCGCTGAAATCATCATAGTAGAGGCCATAAGCGGAGCGCCATACGTGCCCAAGAAAAGAGATGATGATGGCAAAACAGACGAGACCGAAGAACAATCTCCAGATGAACAACGACGTGCTCAACGATCCGAATTCGCGCCACGGCTGGGCGATCAGCGCCCGGTCGTGTACGACATTGTCCAGGAACATAAATTTGCCCCGTGAACTGAGCCAGGTGAGGAGCACGATGATGGCGAAGAGCAGGGCAATGCCAAAGAGAATCAGCATGGCCCAGCCCTGGTTGTCCCGCAGCCAGTTCCATGCCGTGTAGGGCGCTTCGAGTATAGCCCCAAAATCATCGGCGCCCCCATGGTCCCCGCCGCTACCACCGCCATTGCCATCCAAGAGTCCGGCGAGAAAAGCGGTGAATCCGATCACAAACCATTTTTTGATATCGAATGGTTGAAACAGAGCCTTTTTCATTCGATTGTAGCCTTTTGTCAGCGGTTCTGCATATTCGATGTGCATGAGGCGCCTCACGTTTATTGCGGTTCTCTGCTTGATACGAGAATTGGTGCAATTGTTTCCATTTTATAAACGAGTGAACGTCGGATATTCAGCTCGTCCGTGCATTCTCTCATTTCATCTTTGCTTAATATTGTCTAAATTTTTGCAAGATGCAACTAAAAGAAAGGAAAAAATGCATGGAATGGATCAAGATTTCGGCGAGCGAACTCGCGAACATGCGGGATAAAAGCAACGTCTGCATAGTGCCACTGGGCTGCCTGGAGAAACACTCGGAGCATTTGCCGCTAGGTACGGACAGTCTGTTGGCCTATAAACTAGCCTGCCTGGCGGCTGAGAAAGAAGCCGCCCTCGTTTTCCCGCCGCAGCACTATATGATGGTCGCTTCGGCCGCAGCCCAGCCGGGTGCTGTTGTTTTTGATGCGAAAATGACCATCGAAATTGTCGAACACCTCTTTGACGAAATTGCGCGCAATGGCTTTAAAAAGATCATCCTGTACAATTTTCATGGCGGCAATCGCAACATCGCCGGACTGTTTCTGCAAAACCATCTGGCTCGCCAGCCGCGCGACTATGCGCTCTATCTACCAAAATTTGACTGGGAGGTGGAGGATGTCATCGCCACCTATTGTCAGTCAGCGTTTGGCGGCCATGCGGATGAATGGGAGACCTCCTTGATGCTCCATCTTTATCCTGAATTGGTTGACATGCGTAAGGTGCCGGCAAAACAAGTCGGACATCCGACCCATTGCTTGCAGGCGCTGCAAGACAAACAGGTCAAAACAGCGGTTGACTTTTATGCCAATTACCCGACTCACTATGCCGGCGAAGCGGCATACGCCACCGCACAGGTCGGAAAAAGAGCGGCGACCAAGATCGTCGATCGTCTGGCGGAGGTCATTGCAACTGTCAAGAACGATGATGCGGCCTTAAGGGTGCAACGACAATTCAGCGATCTCGTCGCGCGGGCTGCGCAGAATATGGGTGTATCCGTGTGATACAATGCCTGACAGATATGTAATCAGACAACCGACCAACTACCAATTTGTAAACCGGCTCGACGACAGCCTGATTTTCGGACAAAATGCGGCCATAGTAATATCTTTTAATTCCAAAATATTCAATAAATTAGCAATTCAGGGGGGCCCGAGATTAAATAACTATATATTGACATTTGGCACTTCATTTGTTATGATATATGGTGTGCGAGACGGGGAATGGGTTGCGCTACGATGGGTGGCTGTGGCGCCGTGGGAGTGAAGAGCGTGATCCATTTAAAGGCGCTGTCCAAAAGGATGGCGCCTTTTTTATATTACCGCTTGAAAAAGGTGTCCATTTTCCGTAAGTTTCTCACCGAATACTTTCCGGTCATCTCACATCAGGAGCATAAAATGAAAGTGAACAAGGTCGTATTGGCTTATTCAGGTGGTCTGGACACCTCCATCATCATCCCCTGGCTGAAAGAAAATTATGACTGCGATGTCATTGCCATGGCCGCAGATGTCGGACAGGGAAAAGAACTCGACGGACTGGAAGAGAAGGCCCTGGCTACGGGCGCGAGCAAATGCTACGTTGAAGACCTGCGCAAAACTTTTGTTGAAGAGTATATCTGGCCGACGCTCAAGGCGCGCGCAATTTATGAAGGACAGTATCTGCTGGGAACATCGTTCGCTCGTCCTCTCATCGCCAAGCGGCAGATCGAGATCGCTGAGGCAGAGGGCGCGGATGCTGTCGCGCATGGTTGCACCGGCAAGGGCAATGACCAGGTGCGGTTCGAGCTGACGTACAAGGCCTTCAATCCGAAGCTGAGGGTGATCGCCCCGTGGCGCGAATGGGAAATCCGCTCGCGCGAAGATGCCATTGCCTATGCTGAAAAGAAGAATATTCCAATCGCTGTGCGACGAGACAAGATTTACAGCAATGATCGAAACATCTGGCACATCAGTCATGAGGGCGGCGATCTTGAAGATCCGTGGAATGCGCCGAAAGACGACATGTTTGTCCTGACGCGGTCGCCCATGGCAGCGCCGGACGAGCCGGAACTCATCCAGATTGGCTTTGAAAAGGGCGTGCCGGTTTCCTTGAACGGGAGACGAATGGACGGCGTGGCGCTGCTCAGCGCGCTGAACGAAGTGGGCGGAAAGCATGCGATCGGCCGCGTCGATATTGTCGAGAATCGGCTTGTCGGCATGAAGTCGCGCGGCGTCTACGAGACGCCCGGCGGCACTCTGCTCTATGCCGCCCACCGGGAAATAGAGAATCTGGTGCTGGACCGAGATACGATGACGATGAAAGATATGCTGTCGCCGAAATATGCCGAGCTGGTTTATAACGGCGCCTGGTTCACGCCCTTGCGCGAAGCGCTGGATGCCTTTGTCGAATCGACGCAGCAGAACGTGACCGGCACGGTGCGACTGCGATTATTCAAGGGCAATATCATCATCGCAGGCCGCAAATCCCCCTATTCGTTATACCGGGAAGAGCTGGCGACGTTCGGCAAAGAGGATGTCTATGATCAAGCCGATGCCAAAGGCTTCATCAACCTCTTTGGTTTGCCGCTCAAAGTTCGTTCGCTGGTCAAGATCGATTGGGGGAAGGAGAGCTCTTATGAGGAACCCGATTACAGCATTTTCAAACGGGACTGATAATGTCTGCTGATAAAATCTGGAGCAATCGATTTGAACGCAAGACCGATGCCCTGATGGAACAATTCAGTACATCACTGCCTTTTGATCAAAAGCTGTTCGATGCCGATATTGCTGTGAACAAAGCGTGGGCTCAGGCGCTCGCCGCCGTCGGCATCTATACGGCCGCGGAAAAAGATGACATCTGCGCGGCGCTCGACAGCATCCAGCACGACTTTCACGCCAACGCCCTGTCGTTCCCGGCCGGAGTCGAAGATATTCACTCGGCGAACGAGCGCTGGCTGATCGATCGCTGCGGTGAAGCTGGAGCGAAAATCCACACCGGCAGAAGTCGGAATGATCAGGTCGTCACCGACCTGAAGCTCTATCTGCGCGACCACAATCAGGCGCTGCAGCGGGCGGTTCATTCGCTGCAAAGCGCGCTGGTCGAAACCGCTGCGAACCACATTGACACAGTGATGCCGGGCCAGACGCATATGCGTCAGGCGCAGCCCATCTCTTTTGCGCACTATCTGCTCGCTCTATTCTTTCAACTGGAGCGGGATCGCCAGCGTCTAAAAGACACCCAAACGCGCTGCAACACAATGCCGTTGGGATCGGGCGCCCTCGCCGGCGCTGCATTTGCTGTTGATCGACACGCCCTCGCCGCTGCGCTCGGCTTTGCGGCGCCGACCGAAAACAGCTACGATGCGACAGCGGACCGCGATTTTGTCAACGAGCATTTATACTGCTGTTCGCAGATCATGGTGCACCTCAGCAGAGCGGCGGAAGATTTCATCATCTGGTCTTCCGAAGGTTATCGATTCATGGAAGTGGACGAAAGGTATGCCACCGGCAGCAGCATGATGCCGCAAAAACGCAATCCCGATTCGCTCGAATTGATCCGCGGCAAGTCGGCTCGCGTCATCGGCAATCAGGTCATTGGCCTCTGTCTGCTGAAAGGTGCGCCTACGGCATATGTCCGCGATCTGCAGGAAGACAAGGAACCCATCTTTGATTCCCTGCAACAGACCATCGATTCGGCGCTCATCTTTGCCGGTGTCGTTCACACATTGATTGTTTATCCGGAAAACATGCGAAAGGCGCTCGATCCCGCGCTCTATGCGACCGATGTGGCCGACTATCTTGTTCGCAAGGGCCTGCCTTTCCGACAGGCGCATGGCATCGTGGGCAGCCTGGTCGCTTTGGCGGAGCGCCAGGGGCAAACCCTGCAGAGCCTGTCCATAGATATCTACAGGAAGCAGTCGACGCTCTTCGAGCCGGACGTCTATTCGCTTTTTGATCCGCAGGCATCCCTGCGCAAACGAGAAATAATCGGCGGTACGGGAAAAAAATCGGTCGAAACGCAAATAAATCGCGCGCAAGAATTGTTAGAGCTTTAAGCCGAAAAAAATCCATTCACTAACCTTGGAGGACGTCTCATGAATCTGAAAGAGATCATTCTGTATCTTGTGCAGATCGCAATATTTTTTGCGTTCCCGGCTATCTGGGGCTGGCTCATCCGTCTGATCCCCTGGTGGCCATTCGGGCAACAGGATACATTGAACATCATCATCTTTCTGGCTGTCACAATCGTTTCCTGGATACTCGGCTGGCTTGGCATCAGGCGCTTCCTGAAGCAGCTGAAAACTCGCGGTCTTGCGGCAGAAGTGAAGGCTTGACGCATTGACGAAAAAGCTCCAACCTGTGATCGCTCCGCCCCGGCGGAGCGATTTTTTCCTGCACGCATGGGAATACGAATGACGGTCAAAGATATACTGAACTCGACACCGATCTCATTCAGCTTTGAATTTTTTCCGCCCCGGACAGACGACGGCTGGGATAATCTTTTTCACAGCATAGCTGATCTCATGCCGCTCAAGCCCGCATGGGTGAGCGTCACTTATGGCGCCGGCGGCTCGACCCGGGATCGAACGCACGATCTGGTCATGCGAATACAGAAAGAGACCAATCTCACGGCCGTCGCGCATTTAACCTGCGTCGGTTCCTCGCAAGACGAGATCTCCGGCATCCTCGATCGCTATGTCAAAAATGACGTTCTGAATATCTTGGCTCTTGGCGGCGATCCGCCAAAGGATATGCCGGACTGGCGGCTGCAACCGGATGGCTTTCGTTATGCCGGAGATCTCGTCCGGTTCATCAAACGACAACATCCTGCCATCTCCGTTGGCGTCGCCGGTTTTCCGGAAGGGCATCCGGCAACGCCAAACCGATTGCTGGAAATTGATCATTTGAAGGCCAAGGTCGATGCCGGCGCCGATTATATCATCACCCAGTTGTTCTTCGACAACCGCGATTTTTACGATTTCTGTGAACGTTGTGAGATCGCCGGCATCCACGTTCCTATCCTCGCCGGCATCATGCCGATCTTGACGAAAAAGGGCATGTATCGGATGGTTGAGCTGGCCGCCGGGGCGCGGCTGCCGGCCCGGCTCTTGAAACTCATCTCTCGCGCCGATTCAGACGACTATGTCGCCAAGGCCGGCGTCCATTGGGCCAGCGAACAGGTTCGCGATCTGCTCGACAATGATGTCCGCGGCATCCATTTTTTCACTTTAAACAAGTCAAAAGCGACGATTCAAATTTATGAATCCTTAGGGGTGAGGAGCTCCGAACAGTTTTTGCTGTAATCGTCTGCTTGTTAGATTGGCTTTTTCGCAGACGCCTCACAAAAAGATTGGCTTTTTCCCAGACACTTCACACAACAGATGTCAATTTCCGAGTGAATTTGTCACTCAGGTATAGCCACGTCATTCGGGCGAAGCGCCCCATTTTAATATTGATGGAATGATCAGGAGTCATCCTGATGGCGCTTCGCCCCTACAGAACTGATGACCTGTAGGGGCAAAGCCCCCTCGGGATGGATCTGACAATTACTGCACCCGTCAAATTGCTCCGTCTTTTTCGGCGGTTAAAAGTACGCATTATGCGGTTGAACCACTGTTAACCTGGTTTATTCAGAAAAACTTGAATCGAGACGCCAATACGATCATTGCAGCCTAATGAAGTGGATGGCCACGCCGCCGCTGCCGGCCATCGTCAGGGTCAGACGATCCCTGGCGGTCACCACTTTTTCCGAGACGTCGAGTCGATCCGGATAATCCGCCGCTTCTTCCGGGTCTGCATAGATTTTTGCTGTAAAAGTCCCGGCGCCGAGAAAATCGAGGGCAATGTCCAGGGTCCGGCTCTCCTCATTGGTGAGGCCGCCGATGGTCCACTCTGCGCCGCTCTTGCGCGCGATGATGATAAAGTCGCCGGGATAACCATCGAGAACCTTGGTGTCATCCCAAACGGTCGGGACGACCTTTAAAAATTCCGTGCCGGCGGGCGAGACGCGATAGTTATAGGGCGAATCGCAGGCCACCTGCAGCGGACTCTCATAGACGACAAACTGCGCCAGCTGGTGGGCGCGCGTGCTCATGACAAATGGCCCGGGCGCATCGCCGCCGACGATCCGAAAGGTGGCGGGCGTTCTGTTGCGAAAACCGCCCGGCGTATAGTCCATTGGGCCGCACAGCATGCGGGTGAAAGGCAGCACACAGTCGTGCGTCGGTGTGATCCGATCGCTCCACTTGCTGTATTCATTGCCGAGAACACCTTCGCGCGTCAGCAGGTTTGGATAGGCGCGACGAAGGCCGGTCGGTTTGTAGGCGCCGTGGAAATCCACTGTGAGGTGATGCTCGGCGGCCAGTTTGACGAGACGATGATAAAAGTTGACCACGTACTGATCGTCGCGCGCCATGAAATCGACTTTGACGCCGGCCACGCCCCATTTTTCGTACAGCGGAAAAGCCACCTCCATCTGCCGATCGGCATTCTCCCACTCGAGCCAGACCAGGATTTTCACGCCCTTTTTGCCGGCATAGCGCACGAGTTCCGGAATATCGATGGCGGGGATGGATTTGGTCAAATCAGCGGCCGGATTGCCGGCAGCGCCAGATGGCTCGTTCGGATCGAACGGCGGACCGTACCACTCCCAGTCCACCAGCTGGTATTCCCAGCCCATCTCAGCCGAAAAGTCAATATAGTATTTCATTGACTCGTTGTTGACGCCCATGTCGCCGTCGAAATCGGGCGCATAGCTCCCAGCCCACCAGCGATCCCACGCCGAAATGCCGGGCGTGATCCAGGATGGATCATCGATGGCCAGGGGCTCCGAAAGGTTGAGAATGATGTTGGATTCGATCAAATCACCCGGTCTATCACCGATCATGATGACGCGCCAGGGTGAGACGCGCGGCGCTGCTGATATCACGGCCACGTCCGCTTGATCGATCCTGGGTGAGAGCAGGGTGACGACGGCCGTCGGGATGGTGCTGTGGCGAGTGTAATAAACGCCCGCCCAATCGATCAGATTGGCTTCGGTCAATGCCACCCAGCAACTCGGCAGCTGCGCCAGCAGGGGACAGGCGATGATTTGGCCGGGCTTTGATTGGCTCAAATTCATCTCGTTGTATTCAGTCTCCTGGTGGCCGCGAAAAGAGGGATAATGACCGATCCAGCAGGTCGGATCAAGAGGGAAATGGAATTCGCTCGACTCCCGGGTGATGCTGAAATTGGTGAGCCCTTTCTGCTCGGGAATGCCGTAGCGGAACGCCACGCCGTCATCGAATGCCCGGACGGTGAAGGTGATCGCGCGATGCGGCGCTGCTGTCTCGTGCAGCACGAGGCTGATCTCGTTATAGCTGTTGACGATCGTGCGCTGGGCGCCGAAGGGTGTCGACCATGTCTCGTCCGTCGAGCTGCTCCTCTGCTCGCTGATGGTCAAGCCTTTGGCGAACGATGGCATATCCTTGAAATCGAGACGAAAGGGCGAATCGAGCAGGATCGCCTGGCCGTCTTTTTTCACCGAGTAGTAGAGCCGTTCTCCGACCGGATAGGGTTCGAGATTCTCTTTGATCTCCAGAGTGACGGCTATTTTTCCATCCGGGGATGAGACAGTGGCTGCCGGCAGGCCAGTGCAGAGCAGCATGATCATCGCCAGGAGACGATTAAAATCAATTCTTATCATTGGATCTCTCCGCCTGTTTTTCCGATTCTTGACTGATTGAAGAGCAGCCGCTCATTTGCAGGCGGCTCTTCATTTTTCTATCTTGACCTTGTGAAAAATCTGCACCGCGTTTCTGCAGATCGGCTTTTCGCCGTTGCGCATGAAATTCCGCCAATCATCCGTCCACTCCATGTAGCCGGTCGCTTCGCTGATGGGCACGAGAAGGGTGGAGGAGAGAAAGTTATTGGTCGCTGCCGGGATCATGAAATGGGCTTTGGCGAGGACGAATGGCGCCTCCTGACCGTCGATCCGATAATCCTTGGACGCCGAATAATAGATTTCGTCCGGTGCATTTTGATTGTATTTTGTATCTGCCCCGAGCAAAAGGGCGCCGTAATAGAACGAGGCTGTATACAAGTGATCGAGCTCGCGGCGTTTGAGGAGATCGTTGCCGCGCGCATCGACGAGGCGAAGAAAGAGTGGAATGTCAATGTCCAGTTTATCGCCCTGTTTCCAGTGATGCTGAAATGAAAAGATGCCGCGCGCATAGTGGCCAGTGACATCTGCGCCATTGAGCTGCACGTCAATGTCATTCGCCCAGGACGGAATTCGGAGATGCGTGGTGACGGTAGTTTTCCCGGCGCGCGTGCATTGAATGGAGATCTGGCCATCCTGGGGATAGTCGGTGGCAATCGAGAATCCGACATCGTTCACCTCAGCCGACAGGGGTGCATAAAAGTTGAACCAAAGCTCATCGCCCTCAGCGACCAGGGAAAAATTGAGCAGGTCAGCATACGCCCACAGTCCGTGCATGGTGCAGCACCACCACGCTTCACTGTACTCGTCATCGTATCCTTGCGGCGTGCAGACGGCGTGACCAAAAGCGCCGTTCGCCGTCTGGTGAAAGTTGAGCGCATTGTACCAGGCGTTCTCCGCCTCGTCCAGATAGACCGCCTCCTGGCTCACATCCCACAAGTAGAGGTTCAGCCGAATCCAGTCGGTGATCGAGCACCCCTCTGTGCGATGGTCATCCGGAAACCACTCGCGCATGCCGCCATCCATGGCATAACCACGTCGCATGATCTCCTGCCAGTAGAGATCGTGCAGACGGTTGAAAACACTCTGGTCGCCCGTGCGGTTATAGAGCATGGCCATGCCGGTCATGGTGTTCATATAGGAATGCGAGTGGTAGTGGCCAAAGTCCGGAAACAGCTCGACGATGCTGTTTCCGGCTTTTAGATAGTCCTGTTTGGGATCGATATCATACAGCATCATCAATGATTCCAGGATGCTCGTCATGTGCGTTTTGACAAAATGCTGACGATCGGCTTTTTCATCTCGCCACACCACCCAATCGTCCTCATTTGTCCACGGATTCTCCTCGTGAGTGCTGGTCCAGGTCGGGATGTTCCGGATGAAATAGTTGGCGAGTTTTATAGCGGCCTCCAGCGCTCGTTCATCTTTGCTGTATAAATAATATTGTACGAGTCCGCCGAGCAGTCTTCCATGCCCGAACGTTTGCCGTCCCCAATAGTCCCAGCCGATTTTTTTCTGATCCTCGCCAAAGTAACCGTCTTTCTGGTGTTCCAGCACGGCGGCAAAAATATCCTCCAGCTTTTGCGGCCGTTCGCCCAAAAGTCTCGATATGTAACTCCAGCTTCCGAGAATGCGGCCCGAGACATCGCCCTCGTACTCTTCAAAACGACGTTTCTGCTCCGGCGCCCGCGCCACATCCTGGACGATGAGGTCGAGATCAAAGGGCTGGTGCATGAAACGTTTCTGGAGGAGCTGAACGCGTTGCGCCAATTCGCCGCCGAGCACGATATTCTGCGGATGCTGCAACTCGCCGGCAGAAAGCAAAAACGGCAGTAGGATGAGCATGATTTTCATTTTTCGCATAGTGGACTCCTCGATGCCAAATGAGACTTGCTCAATGTCGATCCTGTCATTGGCCGGAAGCGCTGTTCAGCCATGACGACATCAACATGATAGAGAAATAATAATGAAATAAACCTTCAGAATCAAACGATTCGAGCGGATATTTTCCACATCAGAAGATAGATCAGCAGAATATTCTTGAAATTGTGCTGAAAATTGACCACATTTTCCCGCAGACTTATCTTTGTAACCGAGTGGATTAATGTGTCGAGCGAGACGATTTGCTGATCAATTTTACTGGACCGCGCAGAGCGGGATGAATGATATGCAGCGTTTTAGATGGATAGTGGTCACCCTCTCTTCACTTTTCCTGTTGCCCTCTTTTGCCCAGCCTGTCAAGCGCGGTTCGATTCGAGGAATGATCACTGATGCCGAGACCGGGGAGGCGCTGCCGTATACCGATGTCTTTTTATCCAATACGACGCTCGGGGATGCGGCGGATGATGACGGCGGCTATGTCATTCTCAACATTCCGCCGGGATCTTACCAACTGGTCGTCTCGCGTATTGGCTACCGTGTGGAGGTGCAGGACATCACGGTGTCCGCCGGAACAACTTTACGAGATGTCCGGCTAAGTGTCAAGTCCATCGAAGGTGAGGAGATCAGCGTTGTCGCGGTTAGCGACAAACAGTGGCAGCGCGATCTGAAAGAATTCCAAAGCTACTTTATCGGCGAAACAGCAAATGCCAAGAAATGCAGCATCATCAATCCCGAGATCTTGTCGTTTCAACGCGATGCCGCAACCAATGATCTGGTGGCGCGCTCGGACAGCTTTCTGGTGATCGATAACAGAGCGCTGGGATACAGGATCGAAATAATTCTCGATTCGTTTCGCTGGGGACGCGCCGGCGGTTTTTACCTGATCTATCCGAGATACTATGCCTGCCCGGCGGAGAACGCACGCCAGGCAAGAAGGTGGGAAGGGAATCGCCGGGAGACCTTTTTCTCTTCAATGCGAAACTTTTTTGCCTCGCTGGCGACAGGCGCCTACGCGGAGGACTATATCATCTCCCGGCGCAGGCAGACTTACGACTTTATAAAGACCGCGGTCCTGGATAGCCTCACGATCTCGTGCATCGATTCGACGCCCGGCCTGCGTCGGCTGCAATTCGATGGCGTCTTGCAGGTCGAGCGGCGAGCTGGCGGCAGCTCTAATTTGTATCTCAACTATGGCTTTGTCGATTTCGATTCGCGCGGCAATATCTATCCCGCCGATGCGGTGAAAATTTCCGGCCATTGGGGTCAATACAGAGTGGCGGATTCGTTGCCATTTGACTATTGGCCGGAGGAGTAGATTCTGGTCTGGCTTGCAGAGATGAGTGCGCTCTGACGAGATAGCATCGCTGATGAAAAAGCGTGCAGATTTCATGCATTTCATTTTGATGATGATCGAGAGCGAGTGAGGATTTATAACCGGAGGATTTGCATGGACGTGCAATTTGGGCAACACGTCGCCAGGACGGCGCAGGAAATGATCGCGCAGGGAAAAGACGTGAATCAGACCGTCAAGATTCTATTTGACAGAGATGCGGCTGGTCATAACTATGGCATTGGCATCATCTTGAACGGCCGTGGTGCGCCGGTCAAAAGCTCGGCGACCCTGATCAACTATGCGCTGGAAGAATTGCAGAATTGCGATGTCGGCACCTATTACAATTCGGCCGCCCGCATGGAGCAGCTGAAAGAGGCGGTGTTGCGTTGGCAGCGCATACCCGAACCGTATTGGCCATTTTTCAAGCTCGCTTTGCCCTCCGATTCTGGCACCGGCGCCGTGCAGTCCGCTGTCCAACTGGAACTGCTGCGCAATGCGGCCTATCAGACGATCGGCATCGAAGAGCTCGGTTGGCCCGCTCACAAGGCCATCGCCAGACTCGCCCGCGTCCGTTGGCAAGAATTTCCGCAGGACGGTGTGATGCCCGCCGGCATCCTGCCGATTTATCAGTCCGGGCCGCTAAATACGACCGGCCTTGTGCCCACCGCTCAACTCATCCAGTTGCGCGCCGAGACTGCCGCGACATCCGGCGATCATGTTGTGCTCGATCGCGCCTATTCCGGCTTTGAATTTGCGCGGCTCATCGACCGCGAATCCTTTGACCATATCATGCGCCTGAGCTTTGAACTGCAGATCAAACCATTCCTCGATGCCGGCGTGCCGATGAGCATTGCCATCAGCCCGACTAAAGCCTTCCTGACCTTTGCGTTTCGGCCGTGCGGATTTTTGCTGGTTTATACTCCCGATACATCCAGTGAAAAAGAGGTTACCCTGGCTCTAAATTCGACGATTCGGGCGCGCGGTTCTTCTTTTGAGCATCCGATCACGCGCGCCTTTGTCAAGGCGATGATTGACGATTTGCCGGCCTTGGAGGCAGAGCAGGCCGACACCTTCCGCCGGCTCGCGGCGGCAGAGGGCTTGTGGGGCGAGTTGGTCACAGGCACCGCCATTGCGGAGCTATTCTCGGAACGCTATGCCGGCCTGTTCCGCAATCCGCTCATCAAAGAGGGTGCGCCGGCGGCCATTTATGGTTCGCATCTCTATCCCGTCTTTGACCAGGGTCGCTGCCGCCTGAACGTCACCGGCCTCCCCGAGGACAGAGCGCTGGCCGCAGAACATGTGCGCGTGTTCGCCGAATATTGCATAGCTGCTGCATAAAAGCAGCAGGCGTCAAGAGTGAAATAGATCGATACTTTTATCTATCTTAAAAATCTGCCACCTCTTTCAGGAATCGCATCGCATCGGCCCTGCCCAGTCTTTTATACAGCTCTTTTGACCAGTCATACTCTACCGGAACGCTGCCGACAAATGCGACCGGCATCGGAAAGAGCAATCCGGGAATCTGATTGACATCTGTGATGAGCAGACAGGCAAGCATCTCGATGGCCGGGCCGCGACCATCCGGCTGACTGGCGCTGTCCTGGGTGGCAGGCGGATTTTTGAGCAAAAGGCCGGCGCAACCGCCGTCGAGGAGCGCCGCGTACAGGGCGATGACGGTCATCTCGTCTCGCGCAGCAATGCCGACGCGGTCCGCGTCCACTCCGGGGAGCGTTTTGAGGAACTCGATGCAGCGGAGCACATCGTAAACCCGCATCGAGGCAACGGTTCGGCCTGTCCAGGCTGAGGCGCGCCGCACATGCCACTGCAGCTCCGGCGACCAACCGCTCTCGCCGATGCCGCGCGTCTCAAAATAGGCGATATTCCAGTCGTCGCTCAAACCGCTGATAAACTCTTCCGATTCCCAGCGCTTCTCATCCGGATTGCGCAGGACGAGCATGAGAGGTGACTTGGTTTCCTGCGGATTTTTCCAGCGAACATCCACCTTGAGCCGCCAATCTTTTTCCGAGACAAAGCTGTAAACTGAGCGACCGAAGGGGGCGTTGTCCAGTGTGCGAAATTCATAGTGCGGCTGCAGCGGAACAGGGGCCGGGAACGCGCGGAATGTCCTGGCTCGCAGCTGCGCAATCACTCCTCGCCGATGCGATGCTAATTCAGTTGCGTTGCCGATGTCCGGGGCTTGCGGGAGCTGGATGAATGAATCCTGAATGGTCCTGGTTCGATCATCGGCCGGCGGGCCATCGCGATAGACTTGCAGCGCTTCCTCGGACAGCTGCGCTCCTGTTGATTCATCGACGTCCTCGATATCGGCATAATCGACGCTCACATTCATCAAATGTCTGAGAAAAAAGGCGAAAATTTTTTGCCGGGAGGTCTTGTGATAAGAGTGGCCGCCGGGCGTTTCGACCAGATCGATCTGGTCTGCAGCGTCATATAAATTGTAAATATTTTTCGTGCGAAAGGTGATCTCGCGCACCGATTCGATGGTGTTCAGGCCATCCCGGTCAGCCTGGCCAATGAGCAGTGGCCGTGGAGCGATCAGGGCGGCGACATCGGGCATGTCCCAGCCATAGATGTTGGTCGGCACCATGCAGTCGCAGTGACCGTCGATCGTCCGGGTGCGGATGTGCGCCTCACAGGTGCTGGCGCCGCAGACCGGCGCCGCCGCTTTGATCCTCGGATCGAGGGCTGCGATGAACCAGGTTTGCGCGCCGCCGCCCGAGATGCCGGTGACCCCCAGCTTGTCAGCATCGACCTCGGGCCGCTCGCATAATAGATCCAGGCCGCGAATGCCGTTCCACGCTTCCACGCCGCCAGGATTGTAGCCGCGACTGTACCAGTGAAACCAGCCGTTCGCATAGCAGCCCCAGTGTTCGCCGCGCACTTCACCCCACTGAATGGTCTCGATGATGAGGCAGACAAAGCCGAGCTGCGCAAACCGGCGCGCATGCGGCTGATAATGCACTTTTTGCGTCCGCGCATGGCCACAGACATAGAGAATGGCCGGACGCGGCTCTGTGATGCCGTCGGGGATATAGAGATCTGCCGGCACATAGAGCTGCGGCAGTGATTCATAATAGAGCTTGAGGATATGGAAACCCTTTTGCCGAATGGTATCGACGATCACAGGATGGAGCGCCGGGCGAGCTCCGGCCATCGGCACATCCACCAGTCCCAGCATCTCGACCAGCTGCTCGGTGCGTCGCAGCCGTTGCCCCTGCCACTCCTGCAGCGATGTGATGCCAGTGAGGGAATTTTCAGTGATATCGCTCGCCACTCGCATGAGATGGGTGCGAATGTCATTGGCCTGGTCGAACGAAGGCGATGTCCGGATGGGGAGAGGCTGGGAGAAAAGAACAGAGCAGGTGAAAAGGATCGCCAGGTGAAGAGTATGCTTCATCTTTACCTCCTCGTACTACAAAGTAGCAATATTGCGTTTTTTAAGCAGTTAAGCCGACCACAGAGTACGCCGAGATATCGCCGATTTCACTTTTCTCTCTGTAAAAGCTCTTTCAGCCGCCGAGCGGAATGCTCTGCAAAATTTCCTGGTTGCTGGGAAATTTCTCCAGCAGCCTGATCATATATTGCATGGCTGTCTTGGCATCCTGGTCGGCAAAGAGGCGCCGCAGTTGCACGAGTCTGGCGTTTTCATCCGGCGTATAGAGACACGCCTCTTTTCGCGTGCCGCTCCGGGTGATATCGATCGCCGGAAAAATGTAGCTGTTGGCGAGATTTCTGTCGAGGACGATCTCGCAGTTGCCCGTGCCTTTGAATTCCTCAAAAATGAGATCATCCATGCGCGAGCCGGTGTCGATCAGGGCAGTGGCGATGATCGTGACCGAGCCGCCGTCTTCTATTTTGCGCGCCAGACCAAAGAATCGGCGCGGAAACTCGAGGGCGCCGACCTCGACGCCGCCGGACATGGTGCGGCCACGACCAGTACCTTTCAGATTGAACGCTCGCCCCATGCGCGTCAGGCTGTCGACCAGGACGACGACGTTCTGGCCGCACTCCAGCTCGGCCCGAATATGTGCCAGTGCCAGTTCGGCGAGCTCGACATGTTCGGCGACGGACTGGTCGCTCGAACTGGCGAGAACTTCAGCCGGCACACTGCGCCGGAACATGGTGACCTCTTCTGGTCGTTCGTCGATCAGCAGCGCGATGATCCTGGTTTCAGGCGCATCTGCATAGACGGCCTTGGCGATATTTTCCAGTATGGTGGTCTTGCCGGCCTTGGGCGGCGATACGATGAGAGCGCGAGTGCCGCGCCCAATGGGCGCGATGAGATCGATGGCACGCATGGTGAATTGATTCGAGACGTCGAGATGAAATCGAGCGCACGGATCTATGGCGGTCAACTGTTGGTAGGGCGTCCGGCTTTTGTAGGCGTGCGGTGAAACGCCGCAGATCGATTCGATGGTCGCAAGGATCTGACGATCTTTGACAGGCGCTGTTGTGCCTGTCACTCGCGCACCATTGACCAGGTTGTGCTCTTTGACCAGCGATGGCGGAACAGAGATATCGGCCGGGCTGGGGCGCAACGAATTCTTCGGGTTGCGTAAAAAACCGGCTTTGTTCGACGGCTGTTGAAATATGCCGGTCACTTTGGACATTGGAAACCGGCTCTCACAAGATGGGGCTGCAATGATTTGAATAGGCTGATAAAGGGATTCTCCCTCGGCAAATGGTGCGCATGGCTATTCTTTTCCGTATGAGCGGAAGGCGACACGTGGTTCATCAATCAGTTGCGCGGCGTCTGCGGTCTTTACGGCGCCGGGGCGGCCTTTTTGCCGATATTTCTTGCCTCGGTTCTGCCTCTTCCGGCTGCACGAGCGGTTGGTGCAGCACCTTTTGATAAAAATCATCGACCAGCATGGCGATGATCGCCAGCTCGTCTTCGCTCTCCACCAGGCTCCTGGCCAGGGGCACGAATCGCAGACTGCGTTCCGTTTGCAGGCGATCGCGCTCGCGCAGACGAGCTTCGAGCAGCGACGTGACGCGCTCTGATACGATTTTTTGCACATCTTCGTTCGTCGGCATCTCTCGAATCTGCATATCGATGGCGTACCGTTTGGCGATGCGCTCCAGCTGTATCCGCTCGACGGTCGTGACTAAGGTGATGGCGACGCCGCCGGCGCCGGCGCGCCCGGTGCGGCCGGCGCGGTGAATGTAGGCCTCGAATTCCTCCGGCGGTTCGTATTGAATGACGTGTGACAGCAGCGGGATATCGATGCCGCGCGCCGCGACGTCGGTCGCGACCAGATATCGAAGCGTGCCGTTGCGAATGTGTTTGAGCACCTGCTCGCGTTTGTTCTGTGCCAAATCCGAGCTCAGCTCATCGGCATCATAGCCGAATCGCTGCAGCACCGTATTGACGTAATGGACCTGCGATTTTGTGTTGCAGAAAATGAGCGCTGAAGCCGGATTTTCGATTTCGATGAGCCGCACCAGCGCCCGATCTTTATCCATGCCCGGGACCACACAAAAAAGATGTTCCACCTCAGTGACGTGCGTGTGATCTTTGCTCAGAGAAATTAAAGTCGGTTCGCTGATGAATTCATTCGCCGTATTCAGGACATGTATCGGAAACGTAGCGGAAAACATGCACGTATGGATGCGCCGTTTGGGCAGATGCCTTTGCACTTTTTTCATGTCCGGGTAAAATCCCATTGACAGCATGCGATCCGCTTCGTCAAAAATGAGCATTTTTAAATTGTTGAGTGAGAATGTACCCTTGAGGAGGTGGTCCAGCACGCGGCCGGGTGTGCCGATGACGATCTGCGCGCCCGCTTTCAAGGCGTCTGTTTGTTTGCCATAACCTACGCCGCCATAAACCGCGACAGTGCGAAATTCTGTATCTTTGAACAATATTTGGCTGTCCTGCCACACCTGATTTGCGAGCTCGCGGGTGGGCACCAATACCAGAGCCTGACAATGGTCTTCTTTTGCATCCAGCAGCATGATCATCGGCAACAGGAAGGCGCCTGTTTTGCCGCTGCCGGTGCGCGCCTGGATCATGGCGTCGCGGCCGTCGAGCAGATGCGGTATGGCGCGCGCCTGCACCGGCATCAGGTCTGTCCAGGTCGTGTGCGCTATGGCCTTTTGCAGCGGCGCGGGCAGTTGCTCTATCGTCGCGTCGTGAGAATGGCTTTCATTCGTATCCGGCAAAGGATCCTCTTTTTCTTCAAGATGTGGTGTAGATCAGAACACAGTTTTAGGGGTAAAGTCCGTTATTCATAAGATATTGAATTTTCTAAATAATTACAATTAAAATTACACCCAATGGAGGATGCTGTTTCGCTAATAGCCGAGAATCGGTTGTCCTGTTCGCTAAACATCTTGGCGTGAACTCCGCGTCGTTTTATGTAACCGTTGTTCGGCGACCGCCGCATAAAGGACCGGCACCACGAACATGGTGATGATGGCGACGAGCATGCCGCCGAAAACCGGTATAGCCATGGGGATCATGATATCAGAGCCGCGGCCCGTCGATGTCAGGACCGGCAAGAGGGCGAGAATGGTCGTTGCGGTCGTCATGATCATCGGCCGAATACGTTTTCGACCAGCCTCCACTGTCGCAGTGCGGATCTCTTCGACCGATGCGGGCTTGTGTCGAAAGCTCTGCTTCAGATAGGTGGCTATGAGCACACCATCATCTGTGGCTATGCCGAAAAGGGCAAGAAAACCGATCCAGACCGCGACGCTGAGGTTGATGGTCTGCAGCTGGAAGAGGTCGCGCAGAGAGATCCCGAAAAGCGACAGGCGCAAAAACCACTCCTGACCATAAAGCCAGATGAGAATAAAGCCGCCAGCCCAGGCGACCGCGATGCTGCTGAAAATCAAAAAGGTTGTCGTGACATCCTTAAAGTTAAAATAGATCAACATAAAGATGAGGAACAGTGAAATCGGCAGCACAAGGCTCAATCTTTTCTGACTACGGATCTGGTTTTCATAGCTGCCGGCGAAGCGAAAGCTCACGTTGGAGGGAATTTCCAGTTCGCCTGATCTGATTTTGTCGTCCAGGTAGTTTTGGGCGTGCTGAATGACACTGACTTGTGCATGGCCTGGCCGCTTGTCAAATGTGACATAGGCTGTGAGAAATGTGTCTTCGCTGCGGATCATTTGTGGACCGCGTACATAGTCGATTGAGACCAGCTGTTTGAGCGGGATCTGAGCGCCCGGCGCGGCGACGAGTATATTTTCAATTTCTGCAATCGAGTTGCGCAGTTCGCGCATATAGCGCACCCTGATGGGATAGCGCTCTCGACCTTCAACAGTCTGTGTGAGCGGATGGCCGCCAATGGCCACTTCGATGACGTTCTGCACCGTCGCCAAACGAATGCCATAGCGCGCGATCTTTTCGCGGTCGATATGGATTTCCAGATAGGGCATGCCGACGATCCTGTCGGCCTGTACGGTTGCGGCATTTATGCTGGGGACCTCTTTGAGAAAGCGCTCGATATCGAGGGCTGTTTTTTCAATGCTCTCCAGGGAGGGGCCTTTCACCTTGACTCCCATGGGTGCGCGCATGCCGCTCTGCAGCATCACAATCCGCGTTTCGATGGGCTGCAGTTTTGGCGCAGAGGTCGTGCCTGGAATCGTCGTCACTCTGACGATCTCGTCCCAGATGTCATCCGGCGTATTGATGCCGGGCCATGGCGCTCGCCCTGGATTCAACTTTTGATCGAGCGCCGGTCGCCAATTACGGAAAGGCTTTCCGCGCGGCGCCGGGATCAGCGCCCCGTCTTTGTCTCGTACATGTACGCCCTGAATCATATATGGCAGGCCGTCTGGCGCTCGCATCGGCGTTCCTGCTGCATCCAGGGCAAGACCCGTGCTGTCCGGGCGAAAGGCAAATCGCAGCGGCCGGCGATTTTTGTCGATGAATTGGCTCTTGTAGTTTATCACGGTTTCAAACATGGAAATGGGCGCGGGATCAAGAGGCGTTTCCGCCCGTCCGAGTTTGCCGACCACCGACTCGATCTCCGGCAGCGCCCCAATCGCCCTGTCCTGCTTGCTGAGCACATCGGTCGCCTCACCGATCGATGCATGCGGCATGGTCGTCGGCATGAAGAGAAAGGAACCTTCATCGAGCGATGGCATGAATTCCTTGCCGATCCCCGGAAAAGCATGCGCCATCAGCGACACGGGCTTGAACGTTCGGATGGCCCCTGGCAGCTTGCCGAAAAATGCATCAAAGCCGAGCCAGATCAGCAGACCCAGGATGACGATGCTGACCGGCGCGGCCAGAAAGGTCTTTTTATGGGCGAGGATCCACGCCAGCACTTTTGGATAAAAGGCGATGATGGCGCGGAAAAAACCATAAAACATAAAAACGACCAGGCCGACAAAGAGGATGTTCTTCAGAGAGCCGCCTTCGATGCCCAGTGGCAGCCAGGTGCGCGCGAGGATGACAATGACGCCCAGCACCAGCATGAGATTTGACAGTGCGTCGAGCGACGGCAGTCTCTTGAGGCGCAGGCCGTTTCGTAGATGAGCAGCGGCTTTGTCCATTTTTTTCTTGTCTATTGTTTTCAACAGGCCAAAAAGCGATAGCACCAGAAGGATGAAACCGATGGCCATGCTGATTTTTATCATCAGGGCGCCGCTTGCAAGGACCAGGACAAAATGAAATGCACGTCTGATCTTTAGTCGTCTGATAGAACCGGTGAAAAGCACGTGTGCCAGAACCGGAATGATTGTCAGTGAGATGATCGCAGCGGCGATGAGGGCGAATGTTTTCGTAAAGGCCAGCGGTTTGAAGAGCTTGCCCTCTGCTGCCTGCAGTGAGAAAACAGGTAAAAAGCTGATCACCGTTGTCCCCACAGCGGTGAGAACGGCGCCTCCAACTTGACTTACGGCGCGATAGATGACATCCCTGGGTTTGTCATCCGGGGCCGAAGCCAAATGTCTGACGATATTTTCAGTTATGACAATGCCTATATCGACCATCGTCCCAATGGCGATGACGATGCCCGAGAGGGCAACAATGTTCGCATCAACGTTGAATGCCTGCATGCCGATAAAGCTCATCAACACCGCCAAAGGCAGCAGCCCAGAAATCAGCAACGAGCTTTTCAGATGCATGACCAGCAGAATGACGACGATGATCGTGATGAGAATCTGCTGCTCAATGGCCGATTCCAGGGTGCCGAGTGTTTCGTCAATCAGACCGGTGCGGTCATAAAACGGCACGATCGTCACCTGACTGACAACGCCGTCCGCGAGCACCTTTTTTGGCAATCCCGGTTGAATCTCGTTGATCTTTTGTTTTATATTTTTTATCGCTGCCAGCGGATTTTCGCCATAACGCACAACCACCACGCCACCGACAGCCTCAGCGCCCTCTTTATCGAGCACGCCGCTGCGCAAGGCCGGGCCACGCCCGACGTTCGCGACCGTTTTCACGAAAATCGGTGAGTTGTCAATGGTGGCGACGACGCTGTTTTCAATATCCTGTATCGACTTGACAAATCCGACGCCGCGGATGATGTACTGTGCATTGTTCAATTCAATTGTGCGGGCGCCGACATCGATATTGGACATCCGAACTGCGCTGATGACTTGCTCCAAGGTGACGCCATAGAATCGCAGCGCGTCCGGATGGACATCAATCTGGTATTCCTGGACAAAGCCACCGACAGACGCCACCTCCGCGATGCCGTCTGTCGCTGCCAGGGCAAATCTGACGTTAAAGTCCTGAATGGATCGCAATTCATGCAGATCCCAGCCGCCAGTCACACGTCCTTCAGCGTCGCGACCTTCCAGCGTGTACCAGAATACCTGTCCCAAGGCTGTGGCATCCGGGCCAAGGTTCGGTTTGACGCCATCCGGAAGGGTGCCGGAGGGCAGGCTGCTCAGTTTTTCGAGAATTCGCGATCGCGACCAGTAATAGTCAATGTCATCTTTGAAAATCACATAGACCGTCGAAAAGCCCAGCATGGAGAAACTCCGGATCGTTTTGACGCCGGGAAGACCGAGCAGCGAGACGTTCAGCGGATAAGTTATCTGGTCTTCGATGTCTTGCGGTGAGCGTCCTGGCCACTCGGTGAACACTATCTGCTGATTTTCGCCGATATCGGGAATGGCATCGACCGGCAGCGGCCGACGCAGTTCGCCGAGAAAGGCCCAGTCGAAAGGCGCCACCAGATAGCCCCACCAGATGAGCGCGCCCAGCAGCAGAAACAGGACGAGCTTGTTCTCCAGGCAAAATAGAATTATCCTGTCAAGGAGAGACGGTTTTTTTTCTCGATCGTTCATATTTCATCCCCTGGTGTCCCGGCAAATGTTTTCACCTGCGAGCCGCAACGGAACATGGCTGCGCCAAAATAGGGATTTTCCACTTGCTCCTTCTGACTCAACCAATCGGCGCCTTTATTATTGAAGGCCATCGGACAATGATAGTGGATGATCGGGGAGATGTCTGGCACACCGAACGTCGTGAGCGTCAGTATCAGAGCATCTGACAGCTTTTGAAACTCTACACGCGCATTGTCAATATCAGTCGATGCAACCAGACCTGCGGTCGCTTTTTCAATCGAGGCGGCGAGCGACTGCCACTGCGATGGTTGCGACGCCGACGAGTTGATATTGACTTTTTTCAACTTTTGCAAAAGTCTTGTAGCGGATTCAGGCAGTCGCTCCGACTGGTCGTAGGCGAGAGCGTGTTGAATGTCGAAATAGGCCAGAAAAATGTCGACCAGGCTGTTGGAAAAATCTTTCGAGACAGCTGTTTTTTGCACCGCGCTGACTGGGCTCAGCATGCTTTTCTTCGCCTGAATCTGCATTTCACTATCGATCTTGAAGGCGCCGTTACTCACTACTCGTTCGCCCTCCTCAAGACCGGATGTGACGATGTAATAATCACCCATGCGATCGCCGAGCACGATTTCACGGCCTGCAAAGACGCCACGCTCATCCGGCACTGCGACGTAAACAATTGCCCTTTTTCCGGTCAGCAGCGGCGCGGAAACCGGAATGACAAGACTCGTTCGCGGGGAACCGACAACAGCGTACGCCGATACCAGGAGTCCTGGTTTGAGTTTGTTGCCCGCATTATCAGCGACAGCGCGCACTTTGATCGTGCGGGTCGTCGCATCCAGTACGGGATGAATGAAATTGATGACGCCTTCGTACACTGCACCTGGATAGGCGGCCAGCGAAAATCTTATTTTCTGTCCATGGTTGAGTGAGGCGATGTCCTTTTCATAAACATTCAGTGATATCCAAACAGTTGTGAGATCAACGATATCGTACAGCGGCGCGCCCGTGTCTACATACGCACCCAGCACCGCATGTCGCTGCATGACAATGCCGTCGTTCGGCGCATAGAGGGTCATCCTGTCCGCTGCAGAACCACGTTGTTCTATCTCATCCAACTGTACATCGGCAATCCCCCATAGATGGAATTTTTTGCGGATGATTTCCTGCTTGAGTAGCGCTGACTCTGGATCGCGAAGTGAGTTCAGATATTCCTGCTGGGCGACGTAGAGATCGGGGCTATAGATGTCCAGCAGCGGCTCGTCTTTTTTGATCATCGCGCCGGTGTAATCGACGTAGAGTCGTTCAATACGGCCTGGCACGCGCGCTGTCATTGACTTTAATAAAGTTTCATTCACCTCAATTTTGCCGTACAGTGTGATGTTTTTCGAAACGCTCTTTCTTACGACAATATCAGTCTGAACCTCGGCCAAATGCATGGCTGTCTCGGACAAACGGAGTTGATGCTCACCGAGCTCTTCACTTTGCTGATTGGCGGGAATGAGATCCATGCCGCAGATTGGACATCTGCCCGGCTGCGGCTGCCTGATCTGCGGATGCATGGAACAGGTCCATGCCGTCTGGTCGTCATGAATGTCGAACTGTTGATTCTGATCTTGTGCCGTCGGCTTGATCAGATAGCCAGCGATGAAGGCCAGAGCGATAAGGATGATGAAGAGATACCGCTGTCGGGCGAAATTTTTTATCCTGTTCATTCCAGATCTCCTCTGATGGATTGGCCAATGATATTTTCGAGCTCCGCCCAGGTGCGGAGATATTGGCTTGACAATTCAATTTGCGCGAGTTGATTTTGCAGATCTTGCCTCGCATACTGCACGAGCGATATAAAGTCCAGGCTGTTGCTCTGGTAAGCCGCCACGGACAGCCGGACAGTGCGCGCAGATGCGGGTAGGATTACATTTCTGTAGAGATCGATTTGACTGAGTAGCGCGGCGAGCTCGTTTTGAGCTGTGATGAATTTGACGCGCAATTTGTCCAAAAGGATTTCATAGTCCAATGCTGACTGCCGCGCCAGAATTTGTGATCTCGCAGATGCCGCTCGACTATCTGCGTTTGCCCAGGGCATGAACGGCAACGTCACGCTGATTCTTCCCATGACGGCGTCGTCCATGTCATTCATCAGCATATAGCCGCCCATCAATTGAAGAGCCGGAAGCCCGCGCGCGCGCGCCAGCATGACAGCATTTTCACTGGCGGCAGTCCCGATTTTTGCCGCTCGCAGAAAAGGATTAGACAGCTCCAGCAGGGAATCCACATTGATTTTGAACGGAAAATTGGGCATGACCAGAGCTGAATCCGTCGGCACGTGACCGTCCAGCGGCAGTTTCAACAGCCGATTCATCTCGGCTTGTTTTGAGCGGCGCTGCTGCTGCAACGACAGGCTATCGGCCTGCAGGCGAGCTTTTTCTATCCTGATTTGATAAAGAGCCTGCTGGCCTGACGCATTGACGATATAGCTGCTCTCGGCAATCTCTTCAATCTCGTCCAGGAGCTGCAAATGCTTTTTGTTCGACGCTAGTGCCTGGTCGACATAATAGAGATGAGAGTAGAGGCTCTTGACCCTGCTCATGATATCGTTTTCAACCGCGCGCCCCATTTCGGCTTGAATGTCCGCAGCAAACTCGCCGCTCTTTTGCATTCGTTTCAATACTCCAGGGGCAGGGATCATCTGTTCGAACATGAACATCAGCTCCCGCGTGTCGCGGACATGAAGGTCGAGAGGAATGGCGCGGCCCTCGATCATGAATGTCGGATCTGGAAGAGTGCTGTATAACTGGTTCTCCTGTTGCGCTGCACTGGTCGCCAATCGGGCTGAGAGAATTTCGCGGTTAGAGTCCAGGGCCTCTTGGATGTATTCGTCCAGCCATTTGGATCCTGCATGGACTTGGTGGAACGCACACAAGAGGTAAAAACTTAAGGGTAAAAGGAGTATATGCACTTTCATCTGCTCATCTCCATTTGCATAGATGTTCATTCATTAAATTTAACACAGAGCAATCGTGCCTCAATCTCGACAGCTACAACGATGAGCAGATCGAATCATGAACTGATTGCACTCAAACGGACTTTGTTCCCAACTGGATCAAATGAGGAGAGGCAAGTTCAGGTGGTTGGCGAGAGGAAGAGTATAGGCTGAAGAATTCCGGGGGTAATGATTTTGTTTTTCAACTGAATAGAATGAGAGATCTTGGCTGTCCGTTGCGTCAAAACTGACATCCGGTTTGACAAGCGTTGTCGTATCGATGATGCTGTAGACCGCATTGTCCGTGCAGCACATCCCACGCATGGTCAGCAACAGGATCTCTGCAACAACAGCTGGAGACGCTGCAGGGCCCCTATCACAGCATAATTGCGCCCGCGAAACCGCTGTCCGGGAGCTGTTCTCATTTTCCACGGCGCTTGACGCACAGCTGCATGTTTGCCCGCTCGCTCCTGTCGTCGCTGGTTTCATTTTGCAGTCATGCTGCACAGTGAAAGAGCCGACGCAAGATGAGAGGTAAAGCAGCGTAAAGATTGTAATGCATAGTTTCTTCATATCTTTTCCGCACTGGATTTATTCAACAAAACGCTTGTAAAGAAAATTCCAAGCCCGCACGTGCTTGGCGTGATGAAAAAAAAGCAAATTCTTTGAGGATTTCTATCTGAAACAGTGCTCTATTTATGCGGCAATTGGCAGTCGGAGATTTTTACGGCGACTG
>RQOI01000172.1 GCA_003854995.1 Candidatus Zhuqueibacterota bacterium | reverse complement strand
TCCAGCATCTCGTCGGTCAGTTGCTGAAAGCTCGGCCAGTCGCGCCTTTGCCAATTGTCCCGCTGTGCCAGGTTGAACGATATCTTGCAGTTTTTGGCAAAATCATCGTTTTCCCAGTAGCGATAATAGCCATCGGCGAATACAGAGAATGCCTTTTGATATTCTTTGCGTTCAAAGAGCTGCTGTCCCCAGCGATAATAGAGGTTGATTTCAAAATTATAGTTAGAGCGCGAATCTCTATTGAACATTTGCGCCAGCAGCACAAAGTCATACGCCTTTCTGTAATTTTTCTCCTTGTTGGCAAAATAGGCGCGGTTGTACGCCAGCAGTCCGAGCAGCTCTGTGTTGTTGATCTTTCGGCCCTTGCTGTTCTCATAGGCATAAATACGATCGAGTCCGATTTGTAGGCGCTGATCTTCGGGATAGAACTGCATGAGATAACGGTTGTAATCGTGCAAATTCCGCATGATGTTAAAGCCGATGGAAGAAGTGTTCTCGACGGTGATGTCGTGGCCAAAATCGGGAAAGATCGTATAGGTATGGGTCGGTGTTTCGAACGCCTCGGTCGGCCAGCCCAAATCCTGACAGATGAGGTTGTAAAGGATGGTTCCGGCGACGCAATTGTACCGCTTTTCATCCGCGATGGCGATCAGTGTGGTCGCCTCTTCCTTGTAGGTGATGAGCCATGCGCTGTGCAGATAGGCAAAGACCCTGGACGCCGAGGCAATTCGATCGTGCCTGTCCAGGTTATAGCCTTTGATCGTGCTCAGCAGCTGATCGTACCACTCCAGATAATGTGCCAGCGTTTCCTCTTGGTTCGCGCCGGAGAGGATGAATGCGGCCTCGATCATGCTGAAATGATCGAGCACATTATCCTCGATGTCTTGATGCAAATCCAGTTCGAGCGTCGTGCTGAATTGCGCCAGCCCTGGCTGAACGAGCATGGCGCAGAAGAGCAAGATGTTGGATTTCAAAATTTTCATCTGGGGGGAGGTATAAGTGTCAAGATTGCAGTTCATTTTCAATGGCGGCGATCACGGCCTCATCCTGAGGCTTTGTCTTTGGGCTAAAGCGCGCTTTAATGACACCATCCTTGCCGATGAGAAATTTTTCAAAGTTCCATTGAATGGCGCCGCCGAACTCGTGCGACTTGCCGTCGGTGAGATAGTGATAGAGCGGATGCTGATCCTTACCCTTGACCGAAATTTTGGCGAACATTGGGAATGTGACCCCATAGTTGACCGAGCAAAATGTCTGAATTTCTTCGTTCGTACCCGGCTCCTGGCCTAAAAAGTTATTCGCCGGAAACGCCAGGATGACAAAGCCCTGATCTTTGTATTTCTCATAGAGATGCTGCAAACCCTCGTATTGCGGCGTCAGACCGCATTTGCTGGCGACATTCACCATCAAGATGACCTGTCCGGCGTAACGGGACAGATCAATACTCTGACCGTCTATGGAGGTCATGATAAAGTCAAGCGGACCAGCAGCGTCACTCTTACCTTTCACATCTTTGCCGAACAGTGCGGATAGCATCATCAGACTCCCTATCGCTACAGTGTACAGTTTTTTATGCATTTGTTCCTCTCGTTTTCTTATTTGCAGAAGGTGAAACAGCGATGGAGATTATTTTATTTCAAGATCATACATTCTATCATCTGGTTGTGGAGTTCAGAGTGGCGGCGGCATAAGAACCCAGTACTTTGAGTTGCGTTGTGATCTCCTGCAGATGGCGGATGGCATTCTGGCATAATTCCTGGTTCATATTGCCGACGAAATCGAGGTAGAAAATATATTCCCATGGTCTGCCGCGCAGCGGACGGGATTCGATGCGCAAAAGATCAATGTCGCGCAGGGCAAAAACGCTGAGGCTCTTGAACAGCGCACCCGGGATACTTTTCATGGAAAAGAGGATCGATGTCTTGTTCGCTTGGCCTATAACTTTTGGCTCTCGCGACAGAATATAGAAGCGGGTATAATTTTCCGGACTGTCTTCAATTTCCGCTTTCAGCACCTGCATGCCGTAATCTTCGGCTGCCCATCGGCTGCCGATAGCCGCGGCGTCGCGCAGATTCTTGTCGCGAATCATTTTCACACTGCCGGCCGTGTCATAGCTGGCGATGGCTTCCACATTTTTGAGCGAGGTCAAAAAATATCGCGATTGTTCCAGCGCCTGCGGATGAGAATAGATGACGCGGATATCCTGGAGCGCGACGCCCGGGTGGGCGATCAAATGCTGCTCGATGCGCAACACCACTTCACCCACGATGCTGAGATCGTTGCTGAGCAGAAGGTCGTAGGCGCGATGGATACTGCCGGTCAATGAATTCTCTATCGGCAGGACGCCATAATCAGCCTGCGCACGGCTGACAGACGCAAAGACGTCGTCAAAAGCCCTGCACGGCACGATTTCAATGGCGTCGCCAAAAAATTTCCTCGCCGCTATTTCGCTAAAGGCATAACGCTCGCCTTGAATGGCGATGCGAAGAGGCTGCTGCGTGTTTTTCTTTTTCTGATTCATAGTATTCAATAGTACCGCAAGTTTCATCTCGTGCGCGCTTGCAGCGGCATTTTATGAATGAGGCGCGAATATTTTTGCATGGTCGTTGATGTGAGCGCGGCGATATGCACCAGCGGCACCGCAAGAAAAAAGGCTGAAAATGGATGATCGACGGGCAGCGGAATGAATATATTCAACAGCATGACTGCGGCATAGCTCAGCGGCGGCAAAAAAAACAGGAGGGTGACGGGCATGTATCTGCCGATCTGTTCCTGATTTTGGAAAAGCGTGTGGTCGATGAACCAGATCAACGCCACGGTGATCAAAAGCCCGCCGATTTGGATGAGAAAGAGGCCGGTCTCAACGAAGACCAGAGACAACAGCGCGGCGATGATCAAACCGATGTGCGGCAGGAAAGCGCAGATGAACATGAGAAATGTCATCAGCATGAAATTATCAAACTGCAGCAGAAAGCAGGCGAGACACCACAGCGCGCCATTGACGCACGCGAGAATCAGGCTTGTGGCGAGATATCGACTGGCCTCGATGTTGATATGCGAAAAAACCGTGACGATGAATTCGAACAGGCGCGCAGGCAGCCTGGAGAACAGCCATCTGGTCAGCTGCGGTCCGATGCTGACATGTACAAGCAGCAGGCCGATGCAGATGAATAGACGACTATCTGTCAGCCACGAGTTTTTGATGATCTTGAGGATGAAAATTGAAAGCGAGAGACGGAATTCGAGCTGCGCCAATATATAGTCGCCATATGGATTCGAGTTGATGTTTGCGGAAACCAGCCGCAACAGCGCATCGTTCAAGACATACCAGAGAGCGCCGCAAAGTATGATCGCGGCGCAGATGAGGAATCGGCGTGCCGGCATGCGGTTGGTCACCGGCCGGATGAGAGAAGCATATATCAGGAACCACAGCGCGGCGAAGAAAAGATCGGCCTGCACCTGCAGGATGGCGTACGCGCCGCAGATCACGATCGTCAGGGTGAGAATGAACCAGAGGAGCCTTTGCATGCAGCCTGCCTTGATCCTATTTCATCAATTCATCTTTGGCCACTTTTTGTGACAGCTCGTGAAATTCTGTTTGAAAGATGGTGAGTTCGCTATAGTATTTATTTGTGATGATCTTGTACAACTTTAAGGCAAGCCTTGGCCTGGTTTGCTCCAAAAGCTCAAAATCGGTCTTGAAGAGCGCCATGACCAGTGTTTTCTCCATCGCTTTGGCGCTGTGTTTGCGCAGTTCAGTGCTGACCAATGACGAGTCGCCAAAAAACTTGCCCGCCTGCAGGACCTGGATGCGATCTGTCACCTGACTGCGTCGCTTTTTATAAATGCCCACGGATCCGGAGATGATGAAATAGAGCGCTGTTGCCGGTGTGTCCTCGGCATATATTTCTTCTTCGATGTTGAAATGGCGGATGTGGCATTTTTTCGCCAATGCTTGAACATCACCCTCTGGCAGGTCCTGAAAAAACGACAGGCGCTTGATGCTCTCAACAGTCTTGTTTTCCTTCTGATCGAAAAGATGGATGACTTGTTTGAACAGAGATTTTCGCGGACTCACACCTGCATCCTTTTTGGGCAAATGTATTGAAAATGTCGACGAGAATCAAGAAATAACAATCCGATAAATGAGACTTAACTGCCGTTTTTGCAATATCTTTTCTGTTGCTTTTCTGTGCATCAACTATTAAATTTATTTTTATCTATGAAAAGGACCATGCTCATATTCAGACGAACAGACAACGCGTTTTTGCTTTTTCTTTTCATCGGCATTCTTTTTCAGAGGGTGTATGCCGACGAAGACAATCAGAGAGAGCTGCAGTTGCTGCAACAGGAAATAAAGAAATATGAAGGCCAGCTCGTGCAGGCGAAAGAAAAGCAAAGAACCACCTCGAATTTGATCGCCAGCCTGGATCGGGAGATAGACGTCACTTCCGGCGTGCTGACCGCGCTGCGCGATGAGGTGAGTCAAAAGGATGTGAAGATCAAAGCCCGAACAGAGCAGGTCGCTGAACTCGAAGAGCAAGTGGCAAAACTGCGCGAATTGATCATAAAGCGGCTGGTGAGCTTTTACAAATACGGTCGTCGTCATGATTACGAACTGCTGTTGACCGGAGGGTCGTGGCAGAAGGCGAACGTCTGGCTGAAATACCAGAAATTGGTCGCGCACAATGATCGCCGAAATTACGAATCTCTGCTCGCCAAAGTGACGGCGTTGCAGGAAGAAGAGCAGCAGCTGCGACTCGATATGGCGCAAAAAGAGAAGGCGCTCATACAAAAGGAGCGCCGAACCGAGCAGCTCAAGGCCAGCCGGCAGAAACGGCAAGAGCATCTGGCTGCGGCGCGGAAAGATGCCGAATATCTGGAGCAGCACGTGCGGGAGCTCGCGTCCGCTCAAGAACAGATTAAAGGCTTTATCGCCAAGAGCGAAAAAGTGCGCACCGACAAGCAGCGGCAGATCTCGCACAAAAAAGAGAGCGTCGTGCAAAAGCCGACGCGCGATTACAGTTTCTCATCCATGCGCGGTCATCTGCCATGGCCGACTCAGGGCGATGTCATCAGCCATTTTGGCAGGCAGCGTCATCCCACGCTCAATACGATCACTGAAAATCTGGGCATCGAAATCAGCGCTCCTCTTGGCACGCCTGTTCAGGTCGTTGATGCCGGTCAGGTGCAAACCATCACCTGGCAACGTGGCCGTGGCAACATCATCATCATCAGCCACGATGAAGGTTACTACACGGTCTATACGCATTTGTCCGATATCCGGGTGAATCTGATGGATTTCGTCGAACCCGGACAGATCATTGGCGCTGTGGGTGATTCCGGTTCGCTGAATGGACCGGTGCTGCATTTTCAGATCTGGAAGAATACGGACAATTTGAATCCCGAAGAGTGGCTGGGTTGAAAAGTCACGCTATCAGCTCATCTCGACAGTGCAAAGAGCGACTCGCAGGACCTGCGAAATGAAGATCCTTGACCATCAAGTGTGAAAGAACTGATATTCAGTATGAGTTTTTCGGACGTCATCGCACAGCATCGTGCCAAAGGAATATTGTCCAGAGCGATCGCTAACGAGCGCGTATCGCACGCCTATCTTTTCAGCGGCCCACCAGGTGTGGGCAAGGAAGCGCTGGCCATCGAGTTTGCCAAGGCGCTTTATTGCACCGGCGCAGGCGAAAAGCCCTGCGATGCGTGCTCGAGCTGCCGGCGCATTCGTTCTTTTCAGCACCCTGATTTTAGATTTATTTTCCCATCGTCGGCAAAGAACGTGGAGGAAGAGCGTGCTGTGCTCGATAGTGTCATGGCCAATCCCTATAGCCGGCGCAAGCCATGGGCGACACCGACGATCGGCATCGAGCAGATTCGAGAGATTCGCCACACGTCGACCTTGCGGCCAATGGAAGGGCGGCGTGTGGTGATTCTCGCGGAAGCGGATAAAATGACAATTCCGGCGGCAAACTCGCTATTGAAAATCCTGGAAGAGCCGCCGGCAACAATGTATCTGATTTTGACAGCGTCGCAGGTGAACAGCATGCTGCCGACGATTCTGTCGCGCTGTCAAGAGATTCGTCTCAGCCCCTTGCCGGACAATGAAATGGAATGGACGCTGATCGAAAAAAAAGAGGTGGAACCCCTGCGCGCACAGCTGATCTCTCGAGTCAGTCAGGGAAGCTACACCCGGGCGCTGGAATGGCTGGATGAGAGTTACAGCGAAAGACGAGAAAATGTCATCGGGTTTTTACGTTGTTGCCTCAAGGACGTAAAATCACAAATCGAGCTGGTGGAGCAGTGGCTGCGTGAGTACGATAAAAAGATCATCAAAGACATTCTCAACCTCGCACTCCTGTGGTTTCGCGATGCGATGATACTGACGGCAGCCCCGCTCTCCGAGAATCTTGTCAATATCGATCAGCTGGAGACGGTCGAGAAATTTGTCGGTGCGTTCGAATCAATTGATTTTGAAAAGGCTTTCACCGAGATCGAAAATTCCGTCCACATGATCGATCGAAATGTCCAGATAAATTTGATTCTCATCGTACTGATGATCAAGCTGCGCCAGACGCTCAAGTTGAAAGGTCGTCAAAAATGATGATAGAGCTCATATTCAAAGGCGAACGTAAAGAAATCTATTATAATCCGCAACAATTTCCGTTTGTCGTCGGCGATTATGCGATCGCGCAAGCGGAAAAGGGCGAAGACCTCGGCATCGTGAATCAGATTGGCTCGCTGCTCGAACGTAAAAAGGGCGAGGCGCCCATACGAAATATCTTGCGTAAGCCAGGCCAATCCGAACTGCAGCGGTATCGGGACAACCGACGCCGCGAATTCGATGCCTACCAGTTGTGCCGTCGCAAGATAGGTGAGCATAATCTGGACATGAAGCTCGTCGATGTCGAGTACCAATTCGATGGCCAAAAAATCACCTTTTATTTCACCGCCGAAAAGCGCGTTGACTTTCGTGAACTGGTCAAAGATCTGGCCGGCATTTACAAAGTGCGCATCGAGCTCCGGCAAATCGGCGTGCGGGATGAAGCCAAGCGGATCGGCGGCTTTGGCGCCTGCGGCCGCAAATTGTGCTGCTCTTCCTGGCTGAAAGAATTTGACCCGATCACGACGCAGTGCGCGAAAGAACAAAACCTGCCGCTCAATCCGCAAAAACTTTCGGGATTGTGCGGACGCCTCTTGTGTTGTCTGATGTATGAGCGCGACTTTTATAAAGCGCAGACGAGCAAAATGCCGCCCATCAATTCGTTTTACAAATCGGCACAGGGCAAAGGTCGCGTCATCAGCTATGACGTCTTCAAGGAGACGGTCTTGCTCAAATTCGACATGGACAGGTATGAAAAATTCACCCTCGAGCAGCTGAAGAATTTTGAGTATATCCCGCCGGCTGAAAGCGAAGGGCATGCGGATGATGCGGCCATGGATGTTGAAGAAAGCGAATTAGAAGACCTCAAATAGCCAAGTTTTGCGAAAGGAAAAGATCCACACAATGGGAACCATGAAGAACTATAAAAGAATTCTGGTCACCAGCGCCTTGCCATATGCCAATGGTCCCATCCATCTCGGTCATCTGGCCGGCGCCTATTTGCCGGCAGATATTTACGTTCGCTACCAGCGATTGAAAAAACGCGATGTGGTCTACATCTGCGGCTCCGATGAGCATGGCGTGCCCATCACTATTGCAGCTGAAAAAAAGGGCGTGTCACCGCAGCAGATTGTCGATCAATTCCACGCGCGCAACAAGGCCGCCTTTGCCAAATTTGGCATGTCATTCGACTATTACGGTCGCACCAGCTCACCGATGCATCATCAAACATCGCAGGAAATGTTCATCAACTTGAACGACAAGGGCGTTTTCATCAAAAAGACCGAGCAGCAGCTGTATGATGCAAAGGCAAGAATGTTTTTGCCCGACCGTTACGTCAAGGGCGAATGTCCGCACTGCGGTTTTCCGGAAGCCTATGGTGATCAATGCGAAAAATGCGGTTCATCGTTGTCTCCAACCGAACTGATAAATCCCATCAGCGCTCTGACCGGCGACAAGCCGCAGCAAAAAGAGACCGAACACTGGTATATACCGCTCGGCGCACTGCAAAAACAGGTCGAAGAGTGGCTCGCGACTCGCCAGGGATGGAAGCCCAACGTGATGGGGCAGGTGAAAAGCTGGCTGAATGAAGGTCTCGCTGATCGGGCTGTGACTCGCGACTTGAACTGGGGTGTGCAGGTGCCCCTCCCGCATGCTGAGGGCAAGGTGCTATATGTCTGGTTCGATGCGCCCATTGGCTATATCTCCGCGACCAAAGAGTGGGCGATGGAAAAGGGCAATCCCGAGCTGTGGAAAACATATTGGCAGAATGACGACACCAGGCTCGTGCACTTTATTGGCAAGGATAATATCGTCTTCCACTGCATCATGTTCCCGGCCATGCTGATCGCACACGGTAACTATGTATTGCCGGATAATGTGCCGGCAAACGAGTTTCTCAACCTCGAGGGCAACAAGTTGAGTACCAGCAGGAACTATGCTGTGTGGCTGGAGGATTATGCCGAGAAATTCGATATCGATCCCTTGCGCTACTACCTCGCTGCCATCGCGCCGGAGACAAAAGACTCGGATTTTGTCTGGCAGGAATATCTGACGCGCAATAACAGCGAATTGGCGGATATTCTCGGCAATTTTACGAATCGCACTCTGGCCTTTGCGAAGAATCAATTCACCGGCACGGTGCCAGCCCGGGGTGATCTGGACGAGCTCGATCGCGAGATGCTCAGCACCATTGCACGTGCTCCGGATGAAATAGGCGCTGCCATCGAAAACTTTGAGTTTCGCAAGGCCCTCGTGCTTTTCATGAACGTCGCGCGCGCGGCGAACAAGTATTTCAACGATCAGGAACCGTGGAGGACAGTGAAGCAAAATCCCGCCAAGTGCGCCACAACATTGAATATCTGCCTGCATGCCTGCAACGCGCTCGCCCTGCTCATGGCGCCCGTCTTGCCATTCTCGGCTGCAAAGGCGTGGGCGATGATGGGACATGCTACGGATGTTCACCAGCAGGCGTGGGATGATGTGCGTCATATGGAATTGCCGACCGGCCATCAATTGGGCCGTGTCGAAATCTTGTTCAGGAAAATGGAGGAAAAAGAGATCGAACCCGAAATCGAGAGATTGAAAAATATTCAGGCGCAACCGGACAACAAGCCTGTTGTTGCAGAGCCGACGGCGTCCATTTCGATCGACGAATTGGCCAAGGTGCAGCTGCGCGTCGCGAAAATAGTGGCAGCGGAAAAAGTCGAGAAAGCGGACAAATTGCTGAAAATGGATATTCAGATGGGTGACGAGCAGCGGCAGATCGTGGCCGGCATTGCGCTGCACTATTCGCCTGAGGCCCTGATCGGCAAAAAGATCATTGTCGTGGCGAATTTGCAGCCGGCGAAAATAAGAGGCATTGAATCGAATGGCATGCTGCTCGCCGCCCAGGATGATCAGGGCAATCTGAGTCTGCTCGGATTGGATAAAGATGTGAACGACGGCGCTTCTGTGCGGTGATCTCATCCCTATGCATGAAATATCTCTGATCGACACGCACGTTCATCTCGATTTTGATCGTTTTGATGGCGATCGCCCGGATGTCATCCGGCGCGCCCTTGACGCGGATGTTATGGCTATGGTGACAATCGGCATTGATTACAAGAGCTCTCTGAAAGCGATAGAGATTGCCGAGGACTATGCCAACGTCTTTGCCGCCGTCGGCGTCCATCCGCACGATGCGAAAGACATGACCGATGAGCAGTTTGAAGCGATTGCGGCCATGCTCTCCCACCCCAAAGTGGTCGCTATCGGTGAGGTTGGATTGGATTATCACTATGACTATTCGCCGCGCGATCTGCAACGACGGATCTTTCGCCAGTTTCTCGATCTGTCATTGACCGCGCAGATGCCGTTGATCATTCACACGCGAGAGTCGGATGAGGATGTCCTGGAACTCATCCAGGCCAGAGCAAAAAAGGGTTGGCGCGGTGTGTTTCATTGTTTTGCCGGCGATGCAAGAATGGCGCATAAGGTGATCGAGCTCGGCTTTTTGCTCTCGTTCACCGGCAATATTACATTTAAAAACTCCAACACACTGCACGTCATGGCCGCTATGCCGCTGGACAAGTTGATGGTGGAAACGGACAGCCCGTTCATGGCGCCGGCGCCTTTTCGCGGCAAGCGGAACGAGCCGGCGTACGTTCGTGTCGTGGCGCAAAAAATTGCCGAGGTCAAAGAGGCGCCGCTTGCCCAAGTGGCGCAGCTCACCACCCAAAATGCCTTGACCCTCTTTGGCCTCCATAGCGAAAGCATTCTGGGGCGATGAGCTTTCGCGCGAAACAGAGTCTCGGGCAAAATTTTCTTGTCGATGAAAATATGGCGCGAAAAATCGTCGACTGCATCGATCCGAGGCCGGACGATATTATGCTGGAGATCGGGCCTGGACAAGGCGTCCTCACCAGGCTCCTGCAGCCGCGCGTCAACAGGCTGGTGACGGTCGAGATCGATCAGCGGTTTTATGACCTTTTGGAGACCAGATTTCAACAGGCGGACAATTTCGAGCTCGTCAAAAACGATTTTCTCAAAGTTGATCTGAATGAGTTCGGCTCTGACAGAATGCGGGTGGTCGGCAATATTCCTTACAATATCACCAGTCCGATTCTGTTCAAAATATTTGCTCAGCGTCAGCTGGTCAAAGATTTGACCTTGCTCGTACAAAAACAGGTCGGCAATCGCGTGGTGGCAAAAGCAGGGTGTAAGGAATATGGCATTCTGGCCGTCTTCAGCCAGGCGTTCGCGGATGTCGATATGCTCCTGCACGTACCTCCGACCGTATTCCAGCCGCGCCCGAAAATTGACTCGGCGTTGATTCGCTGGATTTTTACGAATGAGCGTGCTAAAAAGATAAAGGACGAAGCCTTTTTTCGAGCCATTGTCAAGCAGGCATTCGGCATGCGGCGAAAGATGTTGCGAAACTCGCTGAAAGAATATGCGCTAATGACGAGTTATGATTTCACCCGCCGGCCCGAACAGTTACGTGTAGATGAATGGATCGATCTGGCGAATGAATTGATATGGACACAATCGATCGAAAAGAAATAGTTGATAATGTTCTCTACCTCATCGACGCCAAAGATGAACCTGCCCTGAAAAACCTCGTCATTGACTTCCATCCCGCTGATCTCGCGGAAATCTTGCAGGATTTGGAGGATGAGGAGCGCGCCTATCTTTTCAGTCTGATGACTGCCGAGACCGCTTCTGAGGTCATGACCGAACTGGATGAGGTGACGCGCGAGGACATCGTCAGCGATCTGGAGACGGCACGGCTGTCAGAAATCGTCGATGAGATGGATTCTGACGATGCAGCTGACGTCGTGGCTGAATTGCCTCAGGATATTCAGGTGGAGGTCCTTGCCCATATTGAACCGCAGGACCGCGCTGAAGTTGAAAAACTGCTCGTGCACGAAGAAGACAGCGCCGGCGGCATCATGGCGCTCGAGTATATCGCCGTGTACGATGACCAGACCGTGCAGGATGCTGTGCGGGAGATTCGGCGCCGCGCCGACGAGATCGATGAGGTCTTTTATATTTACGCGATCGATCGCAGCGGACGACTCGTGGGCGTCGTCCCTCTGAAAAGCCTGTTCCTGCGTAATCCGCAGCAAATCATTCGCGATATCATGTACAAGGAGGTCATTTCTGTCAGCACGGAGATGGATCAGGAACAGGTGGCCAAAATTGTCAGAAAGTACAACCTCTCCGCTGTGCCGGTGGTGGACAGAAATCAGCGGCTCATCGGCCGTATCACCATTGATGACATCATCGATGTGCTGCACGAAGAGGCGAACGAAGACATTCAGCGCATGGCCGGCATCTCGGACGAGGAGGTGCTGCAGGATACATCGACCTTTCGAATCTCGCGCAACCGGTTGCCCTGGTTGCTCATCTCTTTTTTCGGAGAATTGGGCTCGGCGCTGGTATTGAATCGCTTCAATGCGACCCTCGAAGAAATTTTGATCTCTGCTTTTTTTATTCCGGTCATCATGGCGACCGGCGGCAATAGTGGCATTCAGTCCAGCACGATTGTCGTGCGGAGCCTGGCCATGAACGAAGCGGGCGCAACCGGATTGTGGAATCGGGTCTATCGGGAATTGCGCGTCGCCATACTCAATGGCCTCATCGTCGGCGCGCTGCTGTTTGCGGTGATTTTTTTCTGGAAACACAACATGGAATTCGGCATCGTGGGCGGCCTCGCCATCATTTTGGTCATGATCAATTCAGCGGCGTTCGGCGCAATCGTGCCTTTTGCGCTGCACAAATTCAAGATCGATCCGGCCATCGCCACCGGGCCATTCATCACGACGGCCAACGATATCTTTGGCCTGTTGATCTATCTGGGCATGACATCCGTCTATCTGGCATCCGGACGGTGACAAATGGGCATCAGCAAAGCGGAAGCGATCATCCTGCACAGCCGCAAACAAGGTGAGACGAGCAAAATTCTAACGCTGTACACGCGCGAGTATGGGAAAATATCGGTCATGGCCAAAGGCTCGCGCGGCCTGCGTTCGAAATACCTCGGCACGCTGGAGATGTTCAACCATGTCTCGATTGTCTTTTACCGCAAGGAAGGCCGGTCCTTGCAGTACCTCAGCGATGCATCGATCGTAGAGTCCTTTCCGCTGCTCCATGGACAGCTGGGGAAAATAGCCCTGGCCGCCGTAGCGTGTGAGATGGTGGATGTGAACGAAGAAGAGGCGAGTCATCCCGAGCAATTTCAGTTGCTGCTCAGCGCGCTGCGGTCGTTCAATGACAGCGAACAGGGATTGCGCAATATCCTGCGCGCCTTTCAGATCCAATATATTTCGCATGCCGGCTATGCGCCAATGCTCGAGGCGTGCTGCTATTGCCAAAAGCTGCAGGCGGATGAGGTCAATTTTTTATCCCTCGAGCGCGGTGTCTACAGTTGCGGTCAGTGCGGCCTTTTGCCGGAAGCGTCCAGGCGCGTACGAGGGTACGTCATTGAACTGCTGCGCTGGCTCAAGAATGTCCCGATCGAAAATGCCGCGCAAGCGCGGGTGTCCAGGAGCGCCGGCGAGGAAATGGATGCGATCCTGGCCGACTATCTGAAAACGCACGTTGAGGCGTTTGCGCATTTGCATTCCATTGAACACTTGAAAAAGCTGCAGATTGAGCTGGGCCAAAATTGAACGAGAACTCTGTCGGACTTGTCAGACGACAATATTTCACATTCGCCGAACCGCCGAACGAGATGCCGCTGGAGAGCGGCGAAAAACTCGGTCCCATCACCCTGGCGTATGAGACATATGGGTCGTTGAATAGAGAAAAGAATAATGCCATTCTCATCGCGCACGCCCTGTCGGGTGATTCGCATGCCGCAGGCTATTATTCAGCGGACGAACGCAAGCGGGGCTGGTGGGATTTCATGATCGGTCCCGGTCGATCGATCGATACCAATAAATATTTTGTCATCTGTTCAAACGCCCTTGCGGGATGCCAGGGATCGACAGGCCCGTCCTCGCTGAATCCCACTGGCAAGCGCTATAATCTGAGTTTCCCGGTCATCACCATTGGCGACATGGTTCGCGCCCAGACGCATCTCATCGATGCTCTTGGCATCAAGCGGCTCTTGAGTGTCATCGGCGGATCGATGGGGGGCATGCAGGCGCTCGAATGGGCCGTCGAATTTCCGGACCGGATTGCCTCCTGCGTGCCGCATGCGACGACGACGCGCCTGAACGCCCAGGGCATCGCTTTCGACGAAGTGGGCCGCCAGGCGATCTTTGCTGATCCGGATTGGCGAAATGGCAATTACCTGGATGAAGGCGTCATTCCGGAAAAGGGACTGGCCGTGGCGCGCATGCTGGCGCACATCACCTATCTGAGCGAAGAGTCGATGCATCAGAAATTCGGTCGGCGCTTGCGCGAAAAAGAACGCTATGGCTATGATTTTTCCCTCGATTTTGAGGTGGAAAGCTATCTGCGCCATCAGGGGAGCTCGTTCGTGCAGCGGTTTGACGCCAACACTTATCTCTATATCACCAAAGCCATCGACTATTTCGATCTGAAGCAGAATTACGGCTCGCTCGAAGAGGCGTTCCGTCATGTCACGGCAAAAGTGCTGGTCTTTTCTTTTACCTCGGACTGGCTTTTTCCCACCTCGCAGAATAGAGAAATTGTCCAGGCCCTGCAGGTGCATCGCAAGCCTGTCAGTTTTGTCGAATTGGATTCACCTTACGGACACGACTCTTTTTTAATTCCAAATGCCAAGCAGGAAAAGCTGGTGTCTGATTTTTTGCGCACTGTTTATGACGATCAGATGAACAAATGACGCCAAAGCATGTAAAATACACTCGTCCCGATCTCAAAATAATTTTCGACCTCGTCCGGCACGGCAGCAGCGTCCTCGACCTCGGCTGCGGCACGGGCGATTTGTTGAAAAAGTTGATCGACGAAAAACAGGTGCAAGGCCACGGCATTGAAATCATTGACGATTATGTGCTGGCGTGTGTGGCCAAAGGTGTGCCGGTCGTGCATTCTGATCTGGATGACGGCCTCGATGGCTATCCGGATAATTCGTTCGACTATGTCATTCTCAGTCAGACCATTCAGCAGATACGCAACCCCGATGCCACGCTGCAAGAAATGCTGCGCGTCGGCAAGACCGGCATCGTCGGTCTGCTGAATTTCGGCTACTGGCGGGTGCGGCACTATCTGGCCTTTCAGGGTGAGATGCCAAAATCAAAGGTGCTGCCGTACGAGTGGTATAATACGCCAAACATCCATCTGTCGACGATCAATGATTTTCGACGCCTGTGCGCGGATGCGGGATATCAAATTGTCAAGCAGGTGAATGTGACCAATCAAAAACGGGGACAATTTTTGCCCAATCTGGCGCCCAACAGTTTCGCCGAGCTGGCCGTTTTTGTATTGCAGGTGCGGTGAGGGTCAGGCGATGTAAATGGTCTGTAACCCGGCGCGCGTCGCTGCCTCTGTCTGTCCTCGATCTGCCGAAATAAAGACCTCGGCCTGCCATGCCAACGCACAGCTAATTTGCAGGGCCTCCATCGCCCGCAACGAACTGTTCTCTAGCAGGTGTATCGATTGAGAGATGACATTATTTGTGATGTTAATAATTGTAACATCTTGCATCTCGTCTGTGAGCGCTCTTTTGATTTTTTCATAGTCATGATCTGACAAGACGCCTTCGCGACGTCTTCGATTGAGGGCGGAGATCAGCTCAACAGGGCAGATGATGCTCAAGCCTAACTCGTTCGTTTGCCGACATATCCCGTCAATTTGATCACTGCCGGATTCGTCTATGAAACGTTTTGCGTAGGCTGATGTGTCGAAAAATGCCTTCATAATATCACTTGTCTCGTTCCTGCAGAATGGCCTTTGATAGCTCGGCTCCTTGGATGATCAATCTTAATCCCGGATTTTTCCAAGCCGGTTCAACTATGCCGCCGTTTCTCGGCGGCACTATTTCAGCAATCGCTTTGCCATGTCGTAGAACGACCACTGTTTCGCCATTCTCGACTTGAGAAAAATAGAGCGAGGCATTTTTGCGAAATTCAGTAAATGTCGTTGTCGTCATATCAATAGACTCCCTGATTAATGTACATTAATGTACAGAAAAAGAATTGTTTTGTCAATATCATTTTATGAGAGAACATGTAGATTTCTTTTTGACTTTTCCTTTTACTCGACGTATCATTCATAGAGTTCGCTAGATTCTTTCACAAAAGGATAGCCCGTGTCCGACGACCTTCAGCATCTCATCCGCGCCCAGAACAATGACCTCGACTCCTTTCGTCAAATTGTCGAAAGGCATCAACAGTTCGTCTATAGCGTGGCCTTTCGCCTGCTGGCGGATCCGGATGCTGCCCGCGATGTCGCGCAGGAGTGCTTCATCCGACTGTGGAAGAATCTGCACAGGTTTGATGCACGGCAGAAACTGACCACGTGGTTGTACAAAATCGTGCTCAACCTGTGCACCGATGACATGCGTCGCGCTTATAATCGAAGAAGATGCGCGGCGGCGGAAGAAGAGGTCTCCTTCGCACAAACCGACTCTGATGATGTCGAACAGGCGATGGCCAATGCAGAGTTGGCGGCAAAGATCAGACAGCTGTCAGAGGATCTCAAACCGCGACAGCGCGCTGTGTTCGTCCTGCGGGATCTGCAGGATCTGGACATGGCTGAAATCGCCGCCATTCTCAAAATATCCGTCGCGACCGCCAAGAGCAATTTGTATTACGCGCGACAGAATATTCGCAAAAAATGTCAAGAATTGGGATATCTATCATGAACTGTAAAACTGCCCGCAAGCTGCTCCATTTGACGCCGGACGAGATCTCCATCGGCGACTGGCAGGCGTTGCGCGCGCACCTGGCGGCGTGCGAAACCTGCCGCGATGAGCAAAGGCTGTTCGAGGTGCAACGGTCTGCGCTGAACGAGATCAGGCTGGAGCCACATCTGGATCACCCGACTGAATTGACAAATGACATCCTGCGCTCCGTACGCGCGGCCGGATTTTGCAGAGTGCGCGCGAAACCAGTGGATAAACTGCTCGATCTCTTTGCCCGCAGACCGGTTCGATTGGCTTTTGCGGCATGCGTCACGCTGATGATCGGTCTGTTCATCGCGCAGGAAATCATCATCCTCAGGCGTTTTGCTCGCCTGGAAGGACGGCTCGCGCAGACCGCCAGTTCAACGCAGTTCGCCACCTCGCCGCAAGATGTCCTCAGTCTGCTCGGGCAGGAGGGAGAACGCGTGGTCATCGATAAAAAACTGCTCGAAGAATTTCTGCTCTCCTACGGCGATCTGCAGATGAAAAATCGCCTGCTGCTTCAGGCGCTGGAGGAACAGGCGCAGCGATCGAATATCACCTGGCAGGATGGTCTCACCGAGGAAGAGCTCCGCTCATTATTGAAAAACAAAACAGTCCAGCAGAAACTAAAAGAATTGTAGTGAGGATACGTCATGAAATCGTTTCTTTGCAAGCTCCTGCCCCTCGCGCTTCTTTTGTCGCTCATCGCGCTGACAGGATGCAAAAAAGTCACCATCAAAACAGTCATCCGCAGCAATGGATCGCTGCAGCGCACGATCTCGGTCGACGGCGATTCTCTGGGCGTCGACGAGACGGTCTATCCCTTTCCGCAGGACGGCTCGTGGGATATGATGAGTCATAAAGACAGCTCCGGCTATACCTATATCATCCGCAAAGACTTTCGCAACGCAGCGGAGCTCAATGAGGAATTCGACCTTGGCCAGGATACCATTGGATTGAGTGTCCGGGTGCGACTGGATAAAAAATTCCGCTGGTTCTATTCGTTCTATCGATATGAAGAGTGTTTTGTAAAGTTCTTTCCCTTCACTGGCGCCAATCTGGCGGATTATGTGACCGAAGAGGAAATTAAAATCTACAACTCCGGCGAGGACAGCATCGGCATCGATGAGAGAATCGAGGAATATGCCGCGCACGCATTGATCGGCGATTTCTACAATGCCTTTGTCCGCGCCGTCGAAAAATATCCCCTCGGCTTTGATGCCAATCAGCTCGAGCAGAAAAAGCGGGAACTGTTCGCCGTCGTCATGGAATGGGATTTTATAGGTGAGGATGATGATTTCGCCCTTTTTTTTCTAAAAGCCTGCGATCAGGTCTATCGGCCGGCGCAGTCTTTTGCTTTTCTCGTCCCGCATCTGGATGAACTGAATCGGAAATACCGTGAATATATCGCTTTCAGCTCCGCCATCATCGGCGAAGGATATCATGTGATCGTTCAGCTCCCCGGGCGCGTGCTCGATACGAATGCCAACAACTCGGTCAAGGATCACGAGGTGGTGTGGGAATTCGAGGCCGAAAACATACATTTCCACGATTATGTCCTGTGGGTGGAATCGCGCCGGCTGAATGTCGTGCCGACGCTGAGCACCGGACTAGTTGTTCTGGCCGGTTTGCTGGTGATGTGGTTCTCCGCTCGTCGCGCTCATCGGCAAAAATTGCAGGAGAGGGGAATTGCCTGGCAGGACCGCCGACGATGGGTGCTGAAATGGTGGATGAGCGTGACGCTGATTGTTATCGGGCTCGCACTCGCGATATGGTTCATCTCTCTTTATATCGTTTTCGCCTCGAATCCGGTTTTTCTCTTCCTGGATTACTTGCATGCCTCGCCCCGCGACAAGACTTTTTTCATCGCCATGATCGTCACCGGAGGGCTGCTCGCCTGTTTGGGGGCCTATCATTTGGCGCTGTATATCAGGCGCAAGAAAAAGGGACTGCATCAAAAGTCACAACCGATCAGTTAATGAAAGATCGCAAGGAACACTTGGCGCGGCCCTCGGCTGTAACCAAATGAGCACGATCGCCCAGGACATCCGTCCTGGGCGGGCAATAGAGCGGGATATTTATCCCAGGTTGTAGATATGCAATACAGAGAAAAAT
>RQOI01000171.1 GCA_003854995.1 Candidatus Zhuqueibacterota bacterium | reverse complement strand
ACTGCCAGAATGCTGCTGATCTCAGAATCGGGCAGCTCTTTCTTGATGATGGCCTTGCGCTCTTCTTTTGCCGCCCGTACGACATCACCGACAAGTTTGTAGTCTTGCTGACTCATGGGACGATTGCCGCGCAGCACTCTGCCGCCGGTCAGGTGACGATCTTTTTCTGAGTCATACAGGGTGATAAAACCGATCTCAGCGCCGAGAGAATCAATGACCGTCTCGATCATTTTGTTCAGTGCCTCGCCCTGCTCTGCCGTCTCATCGAGAATGCTATCGAGCGCTTTGATCAATTTATTTTCGATGGAGACGAGCAGATGTTCCTGGCGACGCAGCCAGTTATAGATGACATGATCCATATTGGCTTCGACCAATGTCACGACCACATCATCATATTCGGAAAATTCGCCGCTGGATTTATTCGCCAGCACAAAGGAACCCAAGGTGGTAGTGGATTTTGATATCGGCACGGCAAGCAAATTTTTAATCTTTTTATTCTGGCGTGATTCGATTATTTTCTCATTCGTCGTGCTGACCTGAATACCGATCTCCTCCAATACCTTGTCTTCGATGACTGTTTTGCCGCGATCATAGCGTGCGAGTACGCGCTGATTTTTTTCCGAATCCTTGACCGTCACGGCCGCTGTCTGAACATCAAGAAGCATGGCGAGCCGGTGCAACATGGTTGGCAGAAACTCGGATACATCTCCTTCATGATCGCACAAATCATGAATGTATTTGACAAGTTTCAGGAGGGTGGCAGCCTCCGGTGATTTGACAATCTGTTTCCATGGGTCTGTCATAGTCATTTCTACACTATTCTTTTAATGCTCGATACACCTGCGATGTTGTCATCATTTGAAAATTGATCATGTCCTGCAAATGATCATCGCTCTGCCGCCAGCGTGCCAGCGCTTTGCGAGTGTCGACAAAAACCTGGTTCTCGACATCATTCAGTTTTCTCTGCAGCGCCAGACAGGCAGTTGCATCGAACTGCCGCACATCGTACCGGTCATAGATGCTGCGCTTGTTCTGCACAAAGATCGCGTTCAATGTCCTGCGCAACAACTGACACTCGAAAGGCACCTGACTCGTCGCCGGCCACAGCGGCACGGCGACACCGCAGAGAGGTTCGCCCAAAACCACCCACATGGTGGCAAAGTCAGGATTCTCGCCCGGCCGCACGCCATGTATGACAATACAGCTTACAGTATTGTACTGATTGATACAATTTTCGCTGCGCACCGGGCCCGTCGGGGCGGTCCCACTCAGCATGGGATAGGGATCTGTCTCCAGCGATTGCAAATCCCGTGCAATCTTTTTTACCAGCACATGATGGTGCAATTTTCTCTTTGCACTTTCAGCCGCAATGAGCTGTCTGGCTCTATGGTAGCGCCAATAGCCTGCATCTGCGGCCTGAGAATCAGCAAAGTTGAAATTCGCGCGCAGCAGAAATCCGTCGGACGATTCTTTCAGATCAAATGCTGCACCATTGGCCTCGTAAAGCCGATACGAATCAAAGGCGTCAATGCAGGCGAATGATGCATTTGGTTCGATGTCGATCGCAGTGGACTCTATGAGCCGGGCAAAATCTTGGATCCGCCCGCATTCGCCGAGCGCCTGCCGCACCAATAGCGCCTCCTGACCATCCAAGCTGTCCGCGCCGAACGCTGTGCTGAATGCGAGCGCAAATCCCGCCGTATTCAGTCCGGCGAACACCCGCGCGCTGTCCACTCCATTCAGCAGACCGAAAAAGTTATATCGTTCTCCTGCGTAGAACTTGATCTGCACGTCGGAGAGATCGCTGTCCAGATTCTGCCACAGGACCGGTCGGCCGTCATACATGAGTCGAGGCGAAATGATGCCGACCACGCCGCCGGTGGATGCAGACAGATGACCAAATGAGGCAAAAAAACAGATGATCAGAGATTGCCGCCACTGTCTGTGCATCATTTCACGCCATTCTCTTTTATGTCCGTATCCCCATAGCGATATCCCTCGGTCAGGATTTGCTTCACTTGTTCTTCAGTCAAGTCTCGCTGCAGCTTGCCGCCAATGGCGATGGAAATTTTTCCGCGTTCTTCCGAAACGACGATGATCATGGCATCGGTCTCTTCGGACAAGGTGAGAGCCGCTTTATGCCGGGTGCCAAATTCAATGTGACCGAAATTTTCTTCATTTATGGGAAGCAGACATTTTGCCGCTTCGATCAGATCACCCTGAATGACGATGGCGCCGTCATGCAAAGGAGAGCGCGGGTTGAAGAGCGACACAATGAGCGCTGACGACACTTCTGCCTGCAGGAGAGTGCCGCTCTCGATTATCGTCCGCAGTCCGGTCTCACGCGCCATGACGATGAGCGCGCCGTAGCCGATATCGCACAGCGCGAATGCCGCTTCGACGACCTGATCGATCACCTTGCTGCCGCTCACCTTGACAAAAAAGCGCACCAGACGACTCTGACCGATGTAGATGAGCAGGCGGCGGATTTCGGGCTGAAAAAGGATCACAAAAGCGATGAGCCAGATAGTGCGAAGATTCTCAAAAACCCAGGACATTCCTTTCATTTGAAAGAGCGGGGTGATGCCCGTCGCGATGAGGATGATGCCCAGGCCGACGAGCATTTGCACGCCGCGCGAGCCGCGTAAAAATTTATACAGCCGATAGATGATATAGGACATCACCGCAATGTCCAGCGCATCCATCACAGTAAAAGGAAGAAAACCTATGTGAAAAAGGGTAAAGCGCACTCCTAGTCACCGATAATTTTTCCGGCAATAGCATCAGCAATGGTTGCCGCACGTTTATTTTCTTTCACATCATGAACGCGAATGATGTGAGCGCCGTTCAGAATGCAGGCGGTGACGGCAGCAATTGTACCTTCCATGCGTTCGTCTGTCGACAGATCCAGCAACCGGCCAATGAAGGACTTGCGCGATGGTCCGACCAGAATTGGTCTGCCAATTTTTTGTAAAATACGCAATTCCCGCAAGATTTGAAAGTTGTCTTTTGGTCGCTTGCCGAATCCGATGCCCGGATCGACGACGATCTGCTCGAATGCAACACCGGCAGCCATCACTGTCTCAATCCCAATCGTAAGATATTCTGTTATCTCACGGAGCAGATCCTGATAATGCGGATCGAGCTGCATATTTTTGGGCTCGCCCTGAATGTGCATCAACACGAGTCCTGCATTGTGTTTGGCAATGACAGAGGGCATCCCGGCATCGAAGCGACATCCGCTGATGTCATTCACAATGACAGCGCCGGCAGCCAGGGCAAAGTTTGCAACAGTTGATTTCCAGGTGTCGATTGAAACGGGAATATCGCTCTGCGACACCAAAGACTCGATGACAGGCAGCACTCGATCCATTTCCTGTTGCTCCGACACCGCCTCAGCGCCTGGCCGCGTTGATTCGCCGCCAATGTCGATGATGTCTGCGCCCTCTTCCTGCATCTGCAAAGCGCGAGCGACAGCCCGATCCAAACGTTCAAATTGACCGCCATCGGAGAAAGAATCGGGAGTGACGTTCAAAATTCCCATCAGCCGCGTACGACCGGACAAATCAAAAACGTGATGGGCGCATCGCCACAACAGGGGTGACATGAACATCGACATTTGGGACAAGATGTGAATAGTGATGACAACAAAAGGCAGCGTTGAACCGATGATTCATCTCAACTCTGCCCTGGGATTTCAGCGCAATCGAATGCCGGAGCCGCCTCGTCATCGAGGCGATTCTTCTTTGATGACCTGCTTTTTTTGTTTTTTATCGCGATCGTTTTTCTTTTTGACCGGTTCTAATTCCTGGCCATTGATGATCTTGTCGATTTCATCGCCATCCAGGATTTCACGCTCGAGCAGTGCACTGGACAGCCTCTGCAGTGAATCGATATTTTTTGCGAGCAGCTCATCCACATCTTTCATGGCATCATTGATAAAGATCTTGACCTCTTTATCAATTTGCCGGGCCGTCTCTTCCGAATAGTCGCGATGCTGGGCTATTTCTCGGCCGAGAAAGATCTCCTCCTGTTTTTCACCATAGGTAATGGGTCCCATCGTATCACTCATGCCCCATTCGCAGACCATCTTGCGCGCCAGCTCTGTCGCGCGTTTGATATCATCGCCGGCGCCGGTTGTCATCTCGTTGAAGATGAGCTTTTCAGCCGCTCGCCCGCCCAGCAATTGACGGAGTATGGCCAGGCAGTAGGTTTTTGAATAGTTGTGCTTTTCATCCATGGGCAATGTCATTGTGGCGCCCAGCGCCCGTCCGCGCGGTATGATCGTCACTTTATGCACCGGATCGGCGCCGGGCGTCAATTTGGCGACCAGCACGTGCCCGGCCTCGTGATAAGCCGTGCTCTCTTTCTCTTTTTCGCTGATGAGCAGGCTTTTTCGCTCCGTACCCATCACGACCTTGTCTTTAGCCTCTTCCAGGTCATCCATTTCCACCCGTTTTTTATTTTTTCGGGCGGCCAACAGGGCGGCTTCATTCACCATATTGGCCAAATCTGCGCCGGAAAAACCCGGCGTGCCCTTGGCCAGGATACTGACATCGACATCCTTTGACAAGGGGATCTTGCGCGTATGCACTTTGAGTATGCCCTCACGTCCACGCACATCCGGGCGATCGACGACAATCTGGCGGTCAAAGCGGCCCGGCCGCAACAGAGCGGAATCGAGCACATCGGGACGGTTCGTAGCAGCGAGGAGGATGACGCCTTCATTGAACTCAAAGCCATCCATCTCCACCAGGAGCTGATTCAGCGTCTGCTCGCGTTCATCATGGCCACCGCCGAGACCGGCGCCGCGGTGCCGACCGACCGCATCCAGCTCATCAATGAAGATGATGCACGGAGCGTTCTTTTTGCCCTGTTCGAACAGATCGCGAACGCGCGAAGCGCCAACGCCGACAAACATCTCGACAAAGTCAGCACCCGACATGCTGAAAAAAGGCACACCGGCTTCGCCGGCCACTGCTTTGGCCAGCAGGGTTTTGCCGGTTCCAGGCGGCCCGAGCAGCAGCGCTCCCTTGGGAATTTTACCGCCAAGCTTTTGAAATTTCTCCGGCTCTTTGAGAAATTCAATGATCTCCTGCAACTCTTGTTTTGCCTCATCAGCGCCCGCGACATCGTTGAACGTCACTTTGGGAAAATTTTCATTCACCAGACGGGCGCGTGATTTGCCGAAATTGAAGATGCCGCGCTGGCCACCGCCACTTTGCATGCGCCGGAGAAAATAGATCCAGAGCCCGACAAACAGTATCCAGGGCACAAGGTTTATCAGCACTCCCATGAATCCTGGCGAGCTCTTTTTGAATTCAAGTTGAATGCCGTATTCGTTGCGCCACTTTTCGAGCGTCGCATCTTCCGGTGGTCGCAGGAGGACCACCTTGAAGGCATCCCGCTTCGGCGCATCGCCCTGCGGAACTCTTTTGCCAGTGACGATGGTGTCCTCTATTTTCAACTCCTGGACCTTGCCCTCTTCCAGCAGTTTCATAAATTCATTGTAGGTCAATGCCGATTGTCGATCGCGATCCGGCGTAAATTGCTGCGAAATCAACAGAGCGACGACAAAAAGACCGATCCAGAAAATCAGCGACCGTGAAGCTTTGCCCCACTGCGGCCCTTCAGGATTCTGATTTGATCCGCCAGGCTTTTTCTGACCTGGCGCCGGTTTGCGGGGATTGGCCATGTGATACACAGACAGATTTTTATCATTTCTTTTCATGTTTTCGACAACTCAACCTTTTCCTCTAGTCCATTACATAAATCGCAGGTAAATTGCGGAGAATTTGTTTATGATCTAAACCATAGCCGATGACAAATTCATCGGGAATTTCAAAACCGACATAGTCGATATCAAAATGGATCTTGGCTTTTTCCTTTTTATACAACAAGGTGACGAATTTAAGGGACGCCGGATTCAGCGCCTGCAATCTTTCTTCCAGATACTTGAGTGAGACGCCAGTATCCACAATATCTTCAACCACGAGCACATGCCGACCGCCGATCTCTGCATTCACATCTTTGAGCATGGTCACCTGCCCGGACGAGACCTGCGCATCGCCATAGCTGGAAATTTTCAAAAAATCGATCTCAAGATCCAGTTCAATGGTGCGTACCAAATCAGCTATGAAGACAAAACAGCCATTCAGGATGCCAATGACGATCGGATCTTTGCCGCGATAATCCTTTGTTATTGCTCGCCCCAGCTCTTGAATGCGTTTCTCCAGCTCCTCTCGAGTGATGAGTACCCGAAAAGCGCCATCGAGCACCGCTCTTTCAAAAATTGTTCTTTCGTCCACGTACGCCGATCGTCAATTTTAAGACTCTAGTTGTGTCTTGCGTAATTTTAAAGCGATCATCCAATCGGAGACCGCACACCCAGACAATGACGCCGTCGCTTTCCAGTATCGGCACCTCACGTCGATCAGCAAATGTGACCTTCTGATCGATGAAAAAATCTGACAGCTTGCGCTTGCCGGCGCCGTTCACCGGGTAGAAAGAGTCGCCATTTTTAAAAGATCGAACGACCAGGCGGGCGGCCAGGAGGTCAGCATCGACATATTCGCTCTTTTTCTGTCGTCTCCTCAACCTTAACGGCGCCGGCGTCTCCTTTATTTCCAGAAAAAGGCCATTCCAAAGATCATATTGCCCGGGATGTCGGTCAATGTTGCGCCAATGATTGTGCCCGGTTGTGCGATGAAAAACAGCTCTCTCGCCGCTGATGACGACAAGGACCTCCGGATCCAGTGCAAACGATGATCCGCTCAACCTCTTGCGCAAAAACTGCATCAAGCCCGTAAAAGTATTGAACGAGAGCTCTTGCCGGTTTTTTCCCAATTCGTCAAAAACGCGCTGTAATACCAATCTTTGCAGAGGGTTAAAGTACGCTAAAAAGCGATCAATTTCAAGGACAATTTTTCGGCCGTCCATCACCTGAACGCATTCCTCGTAGGCGTGCAGGCCCGCCTGTTGCACGATCAGCTCGCTCTGCAGAACGCTCTCGCTGAGGCGGTTCAGGGATTTGATGATCTGGGGGTTGAACTGCGCCTGCATGAATGGCAGCAGCTTGTGCCGAATGCGATTTCTGGTAAATTTTACATCGCGATTTGTGGCATCTTCGCACCAGTGCAGATCATGCACAGCAGCATATGCGTGCAGCTCTGCTCGTTCTGCGAAGAGCAGGGGACGGATGAAATGGTCCCGCTGGACGGGGATGCCTTTGAGTCCGCTCAAACCGGTGCCGCGCATGATATGGGCGAGCACTGTTTCCGCCTGGTCATTTGCTGTGTGGGCGGTTGCAATGCGGTCCAGATGATGACGCGCGACGGCTCGATCAAAAAACGCATAACGGCACTCGCGCGCCGCCATTTCAATTGATATCTTTTTTTGCGCGGCAAAAGACGCGACATCCTGCTCGTCATAGGCAAAGCAAATCCCCGCTCTTTCACACAATCCGGCGACAAAGTCGGCTTCGTGCGCAGCCTCAGGCCGCAGCTTGTGGTTGAAATGCAGCACCTGCAGATGCAACCGCCAGTCGGGTTGCATCCTGCAGAACAGGTCGAACAGAACGACGGAATCCAGTCCGCCGGACACCGCCAGCCCGACTTTCTCGCCCTTGTGCAAGAGAGCCTGCTTCTCGCAAAAACGCACCACTCTATTTAGCAAATCATCGGACATGATAGGGCAGCACTACATCCAGGATCCGGCGTTCGTCCGGTACCAATCGATCGCCATCTCCAGCCCCTGAAAGACATCATATTTGGGCTCATACCCCAGAAATTCGCGAGCGCGCGAAATATCTGCCAGAGAGTGTTTGACATCACCAGCTCTTGTTTCGACATATTTCGGTTCCCGGTGTATATCCAGCAGCTCACATATTTTTTTATACAAATCGATGAGCGTCGTGCGTTTGCCGCAGGCAATGTTAAAGACCTGGCCGCACGCCTCCCGCGGCGCCTGAGTTGCCAGAATGTTCGCCAGAATGACATTATCGACATAGCTGAAATCGCGGCTCTGCAGTCCGTCGCCAAAAATGATCGGCCGTTCACCCCGCATGAGGGCCTTGACGAACAGAGGGATCACCGCGGCATAGGCGGAATTGGGATCCTGTCTTCTGCCGAACACGTTAAAATAGCGCAGAGCGATGATTTCGATGCCATACAGTTCGTAAAATATTCGTCCATACATCTCGCAAATATTTTTTGACGCAGCATAGGGCGAGATCGGATTCGGTATCATGGTCTCCACTTTGGGCATCGTCTTCGAATTGCCATAGACAGAGGACGACGACGCGAAGACAATTCGTTTCACTCCTTCATCCCGGGCGGCCAGAAACATATTGAGCGAGCCGGTCACATTATTTTCGTTGGTTGTGATCGGATGGGCGATGGAACGCGGCACAGAACCGAGCGCGCCCTGATGCAGCACATAGTCCACGCCACGACACGCTTCTCTGCATGTGTCCAGATCGCGCAAATCACCCTCGATGAGCTGAAAAGAACCCTTATACGCATCAAAACCGAGCAGATTTTTTCGCAGACCCGTGGAAAAATTATCCAGCACAACGACATCATATGCCCGCTGCAGCAGGGCTTCTGTCAAATTTGAACCGATAAAGCCGGCGCCGCCTGTCACCAAGAATTTCATAATAGCCTCATTTTTTATTGTCAATTTAGCAAAATAAAGAATCACAATTAACAACAAAAATATCATTTTGCGCAGAATCAGAATGTTTTTACATTAATATGTGAAAGCGAGAGAGAGTTTATGACCAGCAAAATAAAAACCGCGCCCCAGTTGCAGCGCATCCGCCGCATGGCAAAAAAACAGAAAAAACGCGTCGTCTGGACAAACGGCTGTTATGATATTTTGCACGCGGGTCACGTGCTCTATCTGCAACGGGCGAAGGAGTGCGGCGATATTTTAATCGTCGGCCTGAACAGCGACAATTCCATACGCGCCACCAAAGGCCAACTGCGACCCATCGTGCCCGAGGCGGAACGCGCTATCGTCATCTCGGCGCTCGCCTGCGTGGATTACGTCATCATCTTTGACCAGGACTCCCCCCTAGACATCATTGCGGCGCTGCAACCGGACATTTACGCCAAGGGTGGCGATTATACGATCGACACCATAAATCAGGCCGAAAGGCGCCTGGTCGAAAGCTATGGCGGCGAGATCGCCCTGCTGCCCGGCATTGCCGGCAACTCGACGACAGCGGTCATCAACAAGATTTTGCGTGCGTACCGGGATGAATCCACATCATGACGGCACGCACGCCCTCTGTCAATCCGAAAAGCGCGAGATAATCGTCTTGTTTTGATGATTGTAGATATCTTTGCCCTCAGGAGCATACATATAGTCGATTCTCGCCTTGTAAAACTCGGCGATCTTGCCGCGCACCATTTTGAGCGTGCTGTTCAGGAATTTATTCTGTTCGGTAAAGCCCTCACCCAGGATGGCAAACGAAACGGGCAGCCATTTGCTCGGGAACATGCCGGCATATTTTCCGTCTCGATAGTGATTGATCTCCGATTCGATCAGCTTGATGACCGCTTCCTGCCCCTTTTCGTCCCTGAAGGTCAGTCCCTTTTCCGACAAGACGCGTTCGACCGCAGCCCGATTGATGACGATGAGCGCGACGGTGTAGGCGGACTGATTGTTATAAAGCATCACCTGGTCAATATAGTCGCTCTGACCCATGAACGCCTCTTCAATGCCCTCTGGGCTGTACTTTTCGCCGTCATTGCTGATGAGCAGACTCTTCTCACGGCCCAGCACATAGAGAAAATTATCCTCGTCCAGATAGCCGAGATCGCCCGTATACAGCCAGCCATCGCGAAGCGCCTCGCGGCTGGCTTTGTCGTTTTTCCAATAGCCGGTCATGACATTCTCCCCTTTGACGACGATTTCACCTTTTTCGCCGACGGGCAAACTGTCACCTTTGTCATCGCATATCTTGACCTGCAGATTCGCGACGATCGATCCGGAGGAGCCCAATTTATGTTTCACCGGCACGTTGGCGGAAATGATCGGTGCAGCTTCGGTGAGGCCATATCCCTGATACATGGGTATGCCGATGGCATAAAAAAACCGCTGCAATTCGATATCGAGCAGGGCGCCGCCGCCGATGAAAAATTCGAGCCTGCCGCCGAACACCTCGCGAATCTTGCTGAACAGAATCTTGTCATAGAGTAGATACATCGGTTTGAGAAATATCCTTGAACCCTTGCCGCGATCCCAGCCGATGCCATTGTACCGGTAGGCGAGGGCAAGGGCCTTTTTAAAGAGCTTTTCCACTTTCGTACCCTTTTGTCGAATGCCCTTTTCGATATTTTTCCTGAAATTTTGCGCCAGCGACGGCACGCTCAACAGAAACACCGGCCGCGTCTCTTTGATATTGATGGGAATGTTTTTCAGCGTCTCCATCGGCGTTTTGCCGCTCTGAACCGAGGACATGCTGGCGCCATTTCGCATCAGCGTGTAGATGCCGGCGGTATGGGCAAACGAGTGATCCCATGGCAAGATGAGCAGCGACGTGTACCATTGTGGAATCGATAGCAACGAATTGGCCTGTTCGACATTGGCGGTATAATTTCTATGCGTGAGCACGATGCCCTTGGGATCGGCGGTTGTGCCCGATGTATAGCAGATATTGGCCGGATCGTTCTCTTTCACATCCTGCCATCTCTCGTCGAAAACGTCCCGTTGTTCGCGCAAAAATTGTTCACCCATATCATAGAGGCTGTCCAGCAGCATCACCTGCTCACCTATTTCATCCATTGGATCAAGGACGATGATTCTCTGCAATTCCGGCAGATCGTTTTGGATGGCCAACACCTTGTGCGCCTGCCGCCCCGACACCACTGCCATCCGGCAGCCGGAATGCGACAGCCGGAATTTCAAATCGGACAGCTCATCGATTTTGACGGACATCGGGACGTTGATGGCGCCTGTATAAAGGATGCCAAGTTCTGAAATGACCCATTCATTCCGCCCCTCGGCAATGAGAGCGATCCTATCTCCCTTTTGTATGCCCAGCGCCAAAAGTCCGGCGGCAAATTTATAGACCGATTCCTGAATCTGACGATAGGATGAACCTTGGTAGGATTTTTCTTTTTTCTCCCACAGCAGGACAGCATCACCGTATTTCTTGACGCTCTCTTCAAACAATTGCACCAATGTTCTCTCGGCCACTGTATTCTCCTTCCGCAAAAGTCACTGTTAAGAGTTCAGAATGATTTGCTTGTTAATTATATTTTGCTAATTTTACTATCTTATATAGATTGCAGTAAAATGTCAAGGTTTTTTCAAGATGAGAAGAAAATAGTGTGAGTCAAATTCCGCAGGAAAAAATCGAAGAGGTGCGTCTCGCCAGCGACATCGTCGACGTGGTCTCCGGTTATCTGACGCTGCGGCAAAAAGGCCGCAACCATTTTGGCCTCTGTCCGTTTCACAGTGAAAAGACTCCTTCTTTCAGCGTCAATTCCGAGCTGCAGATATTTCATTGCTTTGGCTGCGGTGCGGGCGGCAATGTTTTCACCTTTATCATGAAGATGGAGGGCTTGACATTCCCGGAGGCGGTCAAGCTGCTCGCCAAGCAGGCGAGCATCGCACTGCCGGAAGATACGGAGAACCTCGCGGAGTATCGCGAGAAAGAAGCGCTCTATTTTGCCAATGAGCTTGCAGCACAACTGTTTCAGCAGACTATACGCACGGAGCAGGCAGTGACGGCTCGCCGCTATCTGAGCGAGCGCGGCATCGCTGACGAGGAATTTGACGATTTCGGCATCGGTTATGCGCCCAACAGCTGGGATGGCCTGATAAAACATGCCAAGACAAAGGCATTCAACATCGACGTGCTGCATCGCGCCGGTCTGGTCATCCAAAAAGACGACGGCGGCTTTTACGACAGATTTCGTGGCCGCATCACCTTTGCGATAAAAAATCTCACCGGCCAGGTCGTCGGATTTGGCGCGCGCCGCATCATAGAGGACAACTCGCCCAAATATATCAATTCGCCGGAAACGGATATCTATCAGAAACGATTCATCCTGTATGGCCTGCATCAGTCACGCGACGCCATCAGAAAAAGCGATGAGGTCATCGTCGTGGAGGGATATACAGACCTGACAAGTCTCTATCGCGTCAATGTCCGCAATGTCGTGGCAACCTCTGGCACCGCGCTCACTCAGGATCACGCTCGCCTGCTCCATCGCTATACCTCGAACGCCATATTGCTCTATGATGCGGATTCTGCCGGCGCTGCTGCGGCCATCCGCGGCGCCGATATTCTGCTCGAAAGCGGCCTGGAAGTGAAAATATGTGTGATGCCGACCGGCCTCGATCCCGATGAGTACGCCCGGAGCCGAGGCGAGGAGGAGGTCAGAAAGCTTTTGCTCTCGGCTGTGCCGCTCATGGAGTTCAAGCTGAACAAGTTTGAATATGAGAACCGCTACGGATCGTCATCGCAAAAGGCAAGCGAGACGCGCAGCATTTTGGCCTCCATTGCCAAGGTGAACGATCCCATTCGGCGTTCCTTCCTCGTCCGCGATTTGAGCGAACGATTGAAAATCGACGAAGCCTCGTTATGGAAAGAGATCAGTCAATTCGAGCGACAAAATCAATTGCGGATTGATCGGTACGAAAAAGAACCGGAGAGAGACGATAAATTCTTTCGCACTTCAAAAGGAAACGCTGAACTCGGCCTGTTGCAGGTCTCGCTACGGCATCCGGACTTGATCGAGAGGATTTTGAAAAATCTGTCCCTCGACGACATCTCGCACCACGAAATACGGCTGCTCTTTCAAGAGTTCAGCAAGGGCATAGATCTGCTCACTTTTCAGCCACAGGCCTTCCTGACAGCGATCCAGGACCAAACCATCGCCGCGCAGCTGTCCAATATGATGGTGCAGGATGATCCGCACCCCAAACCGTGGGAATTTGCACGCGATTGTCTCATCCGCTTTCATCTGGCGCTCATTGACCATGATATCCAGCGCATCAGAGAAAAGATGAAACCCTCATCAACAAGCGATGGGGACATCAACACTCTCATGGATGAGCTGAAATACGATCTGGATGAACGGAAAAAAATACAGTCCGGTCAATACATTGTTGAATAAATGCCAAGATGACCAGCCGACTCCGCAAGCAGATAAAAATTCTGTCCGAACACATCAAAGTGCCGGGACGGCTCGTCCGCTTGTCGCTAAAGCTGGTCGGATTGTATGAGCGCGGCCTGCAAAATGCCCATGACCTGCAGATACGACGTTACACCCTCGAATTTTCCGGCGTTGCTCCGGCATTTGACGGATACACCATGCTATTGATGAGCGATCTGCACATTGACAGCGAGTTGCGCATGGTGCCGAGAATTGAGAAAATTCTCATTGACACCCCTGCTGATATACTTTTATTCGCCGGTGACTATCGATATCGTTTGACAGCCGCCCCTGATCTCGCGATCAAACGGATGCGCAAGATCATCGAGGCCGCGCGCGTCCATGACGGCATCTATGCTGTCCGCGGCAACCATGATTCCAGGAAAATGATGGCCACACTATCCCAACTTGGCGTCCACATCCTGGACAACGACTCGGTACAGATCACCCGTGACGACAGCTCTATCTATCTCCTCGGCGTCGATGAGCCGCATTACGACAAGGAAGATGATTTGCCGGCGGCGATGCAGACCGTGCCGGCGAATGCGTTTAAAATCCTGGTGGCGCACACGGCTGAGATCTATGAGCAGGCGGAAGACCTTGGCATCGATTTTTATCTCTGCGGCCATACGCACGGCGGTCAGATTTGCCTGAAGAGGATCGGGCCAATCATCACCAACGTATCAGCACCACGCCGCTTTGCCAGAGGCTTTTGGCAATTCAAAAGGATGAGAGGCTACACCACGACCGGTGTCGGCGTCAGCGCTGCGCCGATCCGCTTTCATTGTCCGCCCGAGATCGTACTGTTCACCTTGAGGTCCGCCCGTGCCGATTAACCACGCCACGATCAGCACGACACAAGATGTCGTGCGTCCCACCCTCGTCGAAGTAAATCTGTCGCGATTGCGGGGCAATTTCACCGCGATTAAAAAAGCAGTTGCGCCGGCGAAAGTCATGCCCGTACTCAAGGCGAACGCCTATGGCCACGGCCTGGTCCGGGTCGCGCAATTCATGCAGGAGCTCGGCGCTGACGCTATCGGCGTCGCTGTGCTGGAGGAAGGATTGCTGTTGCGCGAAGCCGGGATCACCATTCCGATCCTTGTGCTCGGCGGTGTGCTCGGCAATCAGATCCCGCACTTTATCAACCACGACCTCACCATCACCGCGTCCTCTATCACCAAGCTGCAAAACATCGAATGGGCGGCCAAAGCGCTCGGTCGAATTGCCAAAGTACATCTCAAGATCGATACCGGCATGGAGCGTATCGGCGTCCACTATTACAGCGCCGAGGGCTTTCTGCGAACCGCGCTCGATTGTCAAAACGTGCAGGTGGAAGGCATCTACACCCATTTTGCCAACGCCGACGCCGCTGATCTGCGGCATGCGCGACTGCAGCTGCAGCGATTTCAAGAGGTGTTGTCATTCTATCGTCGGCACGGCGTCGAGCGCCCGCCTCTGGTGCACGCGGCCAATTCCGGCGCTGTGCTGCAGCTGCCGGAATCCTACTTTAACATGGTGCGGCCGGGCATTCTGCTGTACGGCATCTATCCGTCGGATGCTGTGCGCCGATCGATCGCGGTCAAATCCGCGCTCACCTGGAAATCCCGCGTCGTCTATTTCAAAGTCATCACCCCGGGGCATCCGGTAGGCTATGGTTCCCGCTGGCAGACGCAAGCGGCGACGCGGGCGGTCACTGTGCCGGTGGGTTATGGCGACGGCTATTTTCGCAGCATGTCCGGCCGGGCGCAAGTCATCATTCGCGGCGCAAAATATCCGGTCATCGGCGCCATCTCCATGGACCAGATCGTCGTCAACATTGGTGACGACAGCGCTTACAACGACGATGAAGTGCTGCTCATTGGCGAAACGGAAGGCGCATCCATCACGGTTGAGGATTTGGCAGCCTGGGCCGGCACCATTCCGTACGAGATCTTGACGAATATCAATACGCGGGTGCCGAGAGTATATAGTGAATAATGCCTCACATCAAGCCGTATT
>RQOI01000170.1 GCA_003854995.1 Candidatus Zhuqueibacterota bacterium | reverse complement strand
TTCAGACCAGGCGGTCATGAAGGAAAACAGGGCGGTGATGACGAGCGCCGGCGCTGCCAGCGGCAACACGATTCGCCAAAAAATGGCAAATTCTGAACAACCGTCGATGCGCGCGGCTTCCTCAAGACTATACGGAATGGTGTCGTAATACCCCTTCATCTGCCATACGGTGAATGGCAATGCGGTCGCCGAATAGGCGATGATGAGCCCCAGATAATTGTCGTATGCCTTGATGGCGATGAGGAGGATGAAGAGCGGCAGCAGCAACATCGTGACGGGAAACATTTGCGTGGTGATAAGACCAATCATCGCCGCATCGCGGCCGGCGAATTTGTAACGCGAAAAGGCATATCCCGCCGTTGCAGCCAGACCGACGCCGACCAGCGTCACACAGGCGGACACGATGAGGCTGTTGCCCATCCACTGCAAAAACGGCTCTTCGGTGAACAATTTCACATAGGTGCTCAGCGTTGCGTCGGCCGGAATGAGAGCCAACGACTTGCTGAGCAGCCGGTCGCCGGGACGCAAAGAAATGGCGATGACGCATAAAATGGGATAGATCGCAAAGAGCGTGCAGACGCTGAGCACACTGTAAGCGGATAATTTGCCGACCGCGGAGAGGTCACGAGGTTTGCGCATGGACTAATCCCGGTCCGTCAAACCAAAGTCATCGTATTTGAGAATGATGTCATCGACGATTCGGTTGACATCCGGACACTTTTTCAGCGGCAGTTCTTCCAGGATGCCATGCGGCGCCTTGCGCTGCGGTTGCGCCGGCTTGCCCGATCGTCCCCAGTCGCTATCGACTGCTGCCTCGCCTTTTTTCTTTCTCTTTTTCATAATAACCTCGTCACGTTTCAGTATATTGCTTCCGTCGCTTTCGTCTTTTTGATAAAGCTCCAGCTAAAGAGCAATAGCATGGTGAAAATGATCATGGAAAAAGCGGCGGCATACCCGAGTCTGAAGTAGGTGAAGCCGGTCTTGTAGACCCAGGAGACAAGTATGTGAGTTGTATCCGACGGTTCGCCGCCATTGCTCACCAGCCAGACGACATTAAAATTATTGAATGTCCAGATGACACCGAGGGTGATGGCGGGCACCATGACTGGTTTGAGCAATGGTACGGTGATATTCTTCAATTTGCTCAACCAGGAGGCGCCGTCGATATCAGCCGCCTCGTATAATTCGTTCGGTATGCTCTGCAATCCGCCGAGGGCGATGATCATCATGAACGGAAAGCCGAGCCAAACATTGGTGATGAGACAGGCGGTGAACGCGCCCCACTCGGTTGTCAACCATGGAACGCTCCAGCCAAAGGTTCGTTCCAACAGGAGTGGGATGGCGCCATACTCTGAATTGAACATCCCTCGCCAGGTCAGGGCGGTGATGTATTGCGGCACTGCCCACGGCAGAATCAGCAGCGTTCGGAAAATCGATTTGCCCTTGATATTCTTGTTCAGTATCATTGCCAGCAGAAAACCGATCGTCACATGGAAGAAGAGATTGAGGCCGGTCCATAAAATTGTCTTGAAAAAGAAATACCAAAAGGACTTGTCGATCAAGACAGCGGCATAGTTGCGAAAGCCGATGAAGCGCGGCTGACGAAAGTGGGTGAGATTCATGTTCGAGAAAGAGATCCAGACATTGTAGAGGAATGGCCATAGAATGACCGCAGCCATCACCACGAGCGCGGGCATTACGTAAAAGTACGCCAATCGGTTTATGCGCGTCTGTCCCATGCCCGCCATCTTATTCTCTATTCTCCCGGATGAGTTTTTCGGCCAATTCCTGCATGCCTCTGGCCGCCTGCGCCGGCGTCTGTCGCCCGGTGAAGATGGCTTGATATCCGGGACGCATGGCATCCCATATCCAGCGCAGTTCCGTCACCGGCGGCGTCACCTTGCCGACCAGCAGTTGCTGCAGAGACATGCGCACCATCTCATTTTCCTGCACCAGCGGATTGGCAAAGGCGTCTTTGCGCGCTGGAATGGCGCCCGACAGGCGGGTGAAGGTGAGCTGCATGTCGGAGCGGGTGAGGAATTTCAACAATTTAATCGCCACAGCCAGTTTATCCCCCTCGAGATTGACGTTCAGCGAATATCCCATCGGCTGGACAGCCGGCGAAGGCCACAGGCCGGTCTCATCCACCATGGGAATTCGCGCCAGGCCGATGTCGATGCCGTTCTCCAGATAGGTGCCCCAGGACCAGCTGCCATTGATGATCATCGCCGCCAATCCGTCTTTGAACAGCGCGTTGGCGATCTCATAATCGCACTCCTTGGGGATGATCTGATGCACCTGGGCGAGATCGTATATGAATTGCGCCGCGCGCACGACCGCGTCTGTATTGAGGGTGGGCCTGTACTCCTCATCGATGATCCAGCCGCCATAGCCGCCGATGAACGGCACCGCAAAGAACGGCTCGGTATAGTTCCAGACCAGCGCATACTGGTCCGGCTTGCCATCGCCATTGTCATCTCGGGTGAGCTCTTTGCCGACCCTGATGAGCTGACTCATGGTCTGCGGCGGCTCGGCGATGAGGGCTTTATTATAGACGAGACAGAGGTGATTGCCGATGCGATCGGCGATCTGGTAGAGTTTGTCCTGAAAGTAGGTGTTGGCCGCGAGGGGCTCTGTGACAAAGCTGTCCAATTCCGCACGGGTGAAATAGTCGTCCAGGGGTCTGATGACGCCGAGCTCGGCCATGGGGCCGATGTTGTCATTGGCGCCGCGCAGCAGCGCCGGCCCGCTGCCGCCCAGACAGGAGATGATA